>NZ_FRBE01000004.1 GCF_900142535.1 Fibrobacter sp. UWEL | reverse complement strand
TCAGCCTAAAGCACCGCGTACACTTGCCAAAAGCAGGATGACGAACTAACTTTGAATTAAATCACCCGAGCGGACATATTGCCTGAAAATTGCCGCTCCCATCTGGGGGCCTTTTTTGCATCCTTCAGATTCCGCTCGGATTATGCATTTGCAAATAGAATTCGGGAGAGATTCTTGTGAATCAGATTTAATGATTTGCTTATGGCTGGATATGACCTGCTTCCTTCACTCGCGAATACATAGTGCCTTTAAATATGCTCGTTAGTGAATGGCTCGCGCGAACAAGCTTAAGAATCCCGCGCGGTTCCAACATTCTGGTTTGAGCAAAAGAATAGAACTATCAAAACGGTTTCCTAAATGTCGGAATCACGGTTTCCGCGAGCTCGGATTTGCGGTTTATTTTCGCCGGAATATTCAGGAGTTTCTCGAATTTCACGAGCCATAATCCCTCTCTTGTCATACTTCATATATTAAAGCCCGGATATACCGGAAGCAACCGACCAGTGGTTACCTTAATCACGAATATAAAAAAGAAAAACATTCTATGTCAACCCCGCCAGCATCTCCTTTCCACTTTGCAAACTACAGGCGACAAAGGACCCCGCAAAAAGGGTGGGTGGGCGGGCAGACGTACCTCACCCGGATATGAGAAATGGAGCAATTTATTTCACAAGACTATTTAAATCAAAGAACATAGGAACGACCATATCCTTTTCATCACAAAAGGTCCCGTCATTCATTTCTTGTTCTATGTTCATTTCGTCGTCACTGTCCGCAAAGACAAAATTATTCTTTTTATAAAAATTTAACGCTTGCTCAGTCTTTATCGCATTCAAGTATATAAAACGAAAGGCTTCAAATTGATATCGTCTTTCTTGAGCAAATTCTTTAATCCAATTCATTATATACGACCCAACACCACAACGTTGAAGATCCATATCAACAAAAAGGTAATCTATTTGTACAGTCGGAAAAGAATCCCAATTCGTAGGCGTTTGACCTAAACGGTATTGCGCTGGAACGCTTAAGCCAGATGCAGCTAAAGTAAAAAATGCAATCGGGCATTTTTTTAGAGAATCAACACAAGCAAAAGCATTCACCGATCCGCTTTGCTGCATTTCCAATAATTCTCGGCTACCATCGGGAGCCCGCAAAACCAAACGATCAAAATTCCAAGAGCAATCAAACAGGCTCAAGAAATTAAAGTCTTTCGGGCTAGAAAAAAAGCCACGCGCATCAATAGTTTTGAAAATTGATTCAATAACAGGGACAATTTGAAAACGATCACTCATCTTGTGTATTCGGGTAGTTTAATTTCAATCTTTTTCAGCGTACTTTTGGGCATGCTGTTAGAATGAATACGTTCTACCGCTTCACAATTAGTAATCCTATTCTGCCGTCGATCCAGCATTTCGCTAATGGGTTTCATACAATACCTCGCTGTTTATATTGATTGTTTATTGAAAAAACCGGATATAACAAATCATACAGCATAGGCTGCGTATCCTAAATTTATTCTTTTGCCGCAATAGTGTCAAGGTCAAGTTTTTCTCCTTTCCACTTTGCAAACTACAGGCGACAAAAAAGGCCCCCGCTTTTTTAGCGGAGGCCTTTTCATTCGTCACTAGATTCTTCGACTTCGCACCTACGGTGCTTCGCTCAGAATGACGTTAAACTAGTTCTGGAACGGAACCAATTCCACGCGGCGGTTCTTTTCGCGGCCGGCCTTGTCCTTGTTGTCAGCGACGGGCTTGGATGCGCCGTAGCCTACTGCACGGAGGCGGTTGGATTCCACACCCTTCTTCACGAAGTAGTCCATCACGGTCTGGGCGCGTTCCTGAGACAGCTTCTGGTTGGTAGCGTCGGAACCCAGTTCGTCGGTGTGACCCTGAATTTCCAGGTTAGCTTCCGGAATCTGCATCATGAGCTTAACGATATCGTCCAGGGTGCCGTAGCTGTTCTTGGTGAGCTTTGCGGAGTTCAGCTTGAACTGAATACCCTTCTTCAATTCGTCCAGGTTTTCCTTCTTGCGGACCGGGCAGCCATCTTCCTTAACCTTGATACCAGGCAGGGTATTGGGGCACTTGTCCTTGGAGTCGGGAACGCCATCCCTGTCGAAGTCCAGATCGCAGCCAACGGAGTCAACGCTAATGCCAGCTTCGGTAGCGGGGCACTGGTCGATACCATCAGGTACGCCATCCTTGTCGCCATCCAGAGAGCAACCCACGGAGTCCACAACCTGGCCAGCCGGAGTATTGGGGCACTTGTCGTTAATGTCAGCAACGCCATCCTTGTCGAAGTCCAGGGGGCAGCCAGTTTCGTCGATAGTCACGCCAGCCGGGGTATTGGGGCACTTATCCTTATCGTCGGCAACGCCATCCTTATCGGAGTCCACAGAGCAACCGTTCACGTCAACCTGAGCGCCTTCCGGAGTATTGGGGCACTGGTCCTTAGAATCCAGGACGCCATCCTTGTCGAAGTCAGCTTCGCAACCATCGGGGCCAACAGCAACGCCAGCAGCGGTACCCGGGCACTGGTCAATACCATCAGCAACACCATCCTTATCCGTATCGATGGGGCAACCCACGGAGTCCACCTGAGCGCCTTCCGGAGTCTTGGGGCAGTTGTCCTTCAGGTCAACGATGCCATCCTTATCGCTATCGGTACGGGCCAGGGAATCTTCACGCATGGCGCGAGCCTGCAGCAGGGAATCCAGGCGAGCCTGGGCAGCGGAGTCCACAGCGTAAGACTGGGCAGCCAGCACGGCCGGATCTTCGTCGTCGCCACCAAAGCGATAAACCAAGGTAGCAGCACCAGCATAAAGCGGAGTAGAAGCGTAACCGTAGTAAGACTTATGACCATGATCATCAACACGTTTGATTATGAAATCATTGATGTCCTTCTTTTCTTCCTTCATCTTGTACAGGGGATTCTTCACATTGCGCAGAGCAACTTCCAGACCCATACCCAGATCCAAGGAACGACTCAGGTGAAAACGGAAACCAGGCGTCACGATCATCGGATCAACGAGCGGAGAAATATCGTAATGCTCTCCACTTACACGCATTTCTCCAGAATATTCCAAGAAAGCATCCACCTTGGGATGAACGAACCAGTTCAAGCCCGTGCTATAGGTCAAAGCATTAGGATACCCATCTTCTACAGTATAAACGAAACCAACCTGAGTGTTCCAGCGAAGAGGAATACCTCGTTTGGTCCAATCTGCAGTCATAATGGCATTTAATCCAACAACAGGACCATTTGCCGTATAGGGATTAGTATACCACCCTTCAGGAGCAAGGTACCAAGAATGACGAGGACGAACACCAGCACTCGTTTCTCCGATAGCCGCAGTTACCTGAAGCAAAGCAGCAAAGCTGAACACACTGCTATCCTTGGTGATTGGCAAGGCAAATTTGGCCCACAAATCCAAATCACCTAAAGCAATAGTACTCATATGGTGAACTTCTTCCAAGCCTGTGCTGGAGCCCACGTAGTCATAGTTCAAGGACTGGCTTGCACCCACATCCATCCACTTAAAGACGCCCATGGCAAAATTGAAGTTACCCGCAAAGGAACCATCAATCTTATAAACACCAAAATTTTGTCCATTTTGATCTTTAATTACACCAGCCTTTGCCAAAGACCAGTTATCCAGGGAAACATTACCGCCGGTACCCAGTTCAAAGGTCCACTGCCCCATGGTATTAGCATTGTACTGGTGCAAACCGTCTTTACCGCCGGCAATGCCGCTCTGTGCAAAAGCGACGCCAGCAATCAACAGAGATGCTGCAAGAAGTTTTTTCATTTCTAATTCCTTCCTAAAAAACTTTGCTCACAAATATAGAAACTTACAATTTGCTTTCAAGTATTTTTTTGTTAAAAGTCATGCTGAACTTGATTCAGCATCAGCATTTTTCTCCAATTTCTTTCAAATAACGAGCCAGCGCATCTTGCCAAGTCGGCAGCGGCTTGAAGCCTGCTTGCACCAGTTTGCTTTTGTCCAAGCGACTATTGAAGGGACGGGCAGCCTTACTCAATCCATATTCAGCAGTAGTTACCGGCAGAACCTTTGTAGAAAGACCAGCCTGCTTGTAAATCTCGCAGGTAAAATCAAACCAGCTAATATATCCGCCTTCATTGGTAGCGTGATAGTAACCATACTTTTCAGTTTCATTCATGTCCACCAGGAGGCGAGCCAAATCCAAAGTGTACGTGGGAGTACCAATCTGGTCATTCACTACGCGGACAGTATCGTGAGTTTTCCCCACATTCAGCATTGTCTTGATGAAGTTCTTGCCGTTAAGGCCGAACACCCATGCGATACGAACAATGAAGAACTTCTCCAAAGTTCCACTAACAGCTAACTCACCTTCCAACTTTGTCTGACCATAAACATTAAGAGGTTTATAGTCCTTACAATCGGGTTGCCAAGGAGTCGTTCCCTGTCCATCAAAAACATAATCAGTACTGATGTAAGTCATCTTACAGTCAAGAGCCTTACAAATATGCGCAACATTTTCAGAGCCATAAGCATTGATGGCGCGCACCTTTTCCTGCTTATCAGAATCTTCAGCAAAATCCACCGCAGTCCATGCAGCACAATGAATCACGGCATCTGGTTTTACACTCATCAAAACCTTTTCAACAGCCTTCGCATCAGTAATATCTAGCTGGACATATTCAACCTTGGTGACGGCAGAGCCATCTGCAACACCAACATATTCTGTTGCTATATCACTACCCACAACACAATGTCCACGAGACGCCAACTCATTAACAACATCGTGACCTAGTTGACCACCCACACCCGTTACAAAAAACTTCATTTTCTATCTCCAAAAGAATTTTATATATGATTGAGGAGGAACACGTTGGTTTTCCGGAGGTAACGACATATAATTACCGTAATACTGGCTTAAAATATCATGATAGTTTTCAGAAATAAACAAATCAACATCTTCAAAAGGAACTTTCCTATAGGAAGAAAACCAATTTTTAAGGTTATATTCTTTTTCTGGATAATCCATAACACAGAGTTGACCACAATAATTTGCAGACTCATAATCAAAGCGTCTTAAAAAATCATTATGTTTTGCTTTGACCCTTTTCAAGCAAAAAGGGAAATATAAAACTTTTTTGAGCAAACACGCTAGAACTTCTTTGCAGGACAGATTCCTATTTAGTTTCAAATACTTGCCCGTTCGCAAACGCATTTCCTTACGTCCTAGGGAACGCAAATACCCTAATTCTTTAATAAAAGTTCCCCTAGACGGATTTAAGCCATCCAATGGAAAAACATCAATCCAAAGGCCAGTTTCTACACTACTCCATGGACGTTTAGAAACCGCCTTAGTACGAGAATCACTACAAACTCTTGCAAACATCAAGAAGTTCTCTTCCGATTCGGGAGAATACAATACATTGTCATCCTGAGACACAAACTCTCGACAAAATTTATCAAAATCAGGTCTAGGCATAACAATATCAACATCATCATCCCAAGGAATAAAGCCTTTATGTCTTACGGCACCAATCAATGTCCCATACGCCAACGAATACCTGATGCCATTTTTTTCACAAAAAGAATGAACATCTTTTAAAATTCTTAGACTTTCCCGTTGAATTTCTTTAAGAGACAACTCTTTCATTTTTTTACCAAACTAATTAATCGTCCTATTTTTGAGAAACTTCCATCGCGTTTCAACATACATCTTGTTATACAAAAAGAGAGCAAATATCTACAAAAATAATAGATTTTATAAGCATTTGACATTTTCCCAGACAAATGCTCACAGAACAAATATGAATAGTAATCGGTATCTTTATACGATTTGTAACCTATGATCCTGCATCCACATTTCTTTAAATGCCATCCAACAGAAGCTTTTGCACCAACAGCAGTATCCGAGATAATCCGACTAAATTTTTTTTCTTGTAAAAATTGCCGACGACGTTCAAACAATAATGTACCTATTCCCAAACCTTTGGATTTGGGGGATATAGCACTTATCGCCTCATAGCAATCCCTGTCATTTATAGGGAAAAAGGAAGTAACGCCTAGTATATTGTTTTTTTCATCTATAGCAAATAAACACCAATGACTTAATATTTTTTCTTTTACATCATCCATCGAATACCGAGAACAAGTAAAGTTTATGTTCTCTTTTTGATATTCGTCAAAAGAAGCATGAACCAGCTCCATCAAGGACTGGTACATACTACTCGGTATTTCATCAACTATAAAAATCTGCATCTCTAAATAAAGCCTTTTTTCTGCAAATCCTTAAAAGCATCAACAAGTTTATCGTAGTCGGCCTCAGATAGATATCCAATGTGACCAACACGGAAAATTGAGTCTTTCATATCTCCACCGTTAGGGCAAATCCACATACCGTAATCATCCTTGATTTTTAGAAAAATATCATATGCAGACGCGGTGGTGGGATGTAGTGGAGTTACGGCATTGGAAAGGGATTCCGAAACAATTTCAAAAGGTAAGCTCTTAATCTGTTCGCGGAAATAATTAGCCAAGGCTGCAGTACGAGATATTTCCGCATCTACACCACCATTTGCCTCAATTTCCTTCAGGCGGGCATGAATCTGACGAAGGATGCCCACAGCTGGAGTCCACGGGGTCTGGCCGCGTTCAGCATTTTTCAAAGCAAGTTTTAAATCCAGATATTGGCATTTGCACTTAACGCACTCAACACGTTTCAAAGCCTTGGGAGACAATATCATGACAGAAATACCCGGGGGACATGCAAGGGCCTTCTGAGAACCAGTAATCATGATATCTGCACCAAGCCCCGACATATCAAAAGGATCTGCCAGAAATGTACTAATACAGTCCACTATTAGGAACAGATTATTTCGCTTACAAAAATCACTTATCAAGTTCATATCGTAATGAACACCCGTAGAAGTTTCATGTTTGTTCACGATGAAGGTCGTATAGCCCTTGCCCTCAAATCCAACTAAATGTTCGGCTTTCAAAGTTTTGCCCGCATCAAGCTTAATTTCGGTAAATGGAATTTCGTGAAGTTCGCAGAGCTCTACAAAACGATGGCCAAAACTACCGCCATTTACAACGATGGCCTTGTCCTCTGAGGTCAAGGTATTCATAATAGCAGTTTCCATGCCAGCAGACCCCGACCCAGTAATAAAAGCAACCTTAGAATCATCCGTTGCCTTTGCAAATTTTTTCACAAGAGATTCATTTTCCAGCATAAGCTGAGAAAATTCTGTAGTACGGAAATAAGGCACCTGTTCTGCGCCTACAGCACGAACTGCATCACTAGATTGGACAGGACCTACGGTAAAGTTGATCATAGAAATACCCTCTTTTAAATCTTAAAAAAATTTTTTCGCAGGCTAAACTGCTCCATGATTTCCGCCATACAGATACTTTCTCTACGACGCAGTCTAGCCGTGCTGAACCTGTGATTGTAAATGCAGCTGATAAACTCTTGGATTTCATAGCGAAGCCCGAAGCCATCCCACTTGTAAAAGAACTTTTTGTTATCGTTACTGTCTTCGTAACGAAGCTCAAAATAATCAGTTTTCCACCAGGGAGCAGGAACATAGGCATAGCCTTTGGTTCCCGAAATAACAAGATTACCCTCTGTCTTGACGCCCAATCCCACTTTAAATGTGCAAACAGCCTTGGGATACTTGATAAGGCCTTTGGTATGGACATCCACTCCATTTTCCATACGAGAAAATAGTTGGATGCTTTCATAATTGATTCCCATCAATTTCAAAATGGGAAGCAGAGGATAAGACCCCTGTTCAAACATAGCTCCACCCGCCTGATTGGGGTCAAATTCTCGACCCGTCTTATCCAACAGTTGAGAAAGAGAAGCTTCAATGTCAACAACTTCACCGATGAGGCCAGACTTGATCATAACCATCAAGTGATTGAAAGCAGGACAGTGCGCAGTCTTGTTAGCCTCCATCAAGATGACACCCTGTTTTTCAGCAAGCTTATATAGTTCCTTAGCCTCCAGGAACTTTAAAACCATAGGCGTCTCACAGAGGACATGTTTCCCCGCCAAAAGAGAAGTTTTGATGTTGTCATAGTGGGAAAGATGGGGCGTCGCTATGTAGACTGCATCCACATTTTTATAAAAATCGGACAGGTCCTTATAAGAGACAACCCCTTCAAAATCCTTTGCGAATTTCAAACTTGCATCCGAGTTAGAGTCATAGGCAGCAGTAATAGACACCCCGTTGACTACATTTGCCTCAAATGGGAAACGTCTCGCTACTCTACCACAGCCAATAATTCCTACCTTGACAACATCCTGGCTCTCCGCACGTAGCATGGTAGAGGAAATTCCTTCTGTACGAGGGAGATACACAACTTCGCAGAATTCATTGAGGTAATCAAATTTTCCTTCCCAATCGGAACCAATAGCAAAAATGTCCACATCATATTTTTGAACATCATCAATCTTTTGACCTACATAATCTTCGATGATTATTTGATCGGCAAGTCCAGTAGCTTTTACAGCATCCACACGTTCTAAAACGTTATTACGAACATTCAATTTACCACGATCACGATCAAAATTGTCATTTGTAACACCTACGATGAGATAATCACCCAAGGCTTTAGCACGCTTGAGTAAGTTGACATGTCCCTGATGAAGAAGATCGTAGGTTCCGTAAGTAATTACTTTTTTCATTAAGAATCCATTCTTTACTTTAAAAATGCGTCATAATAGTGATGAGCTATCCTTTTATTTTCCGGAGGTAATTCCATATAATTTCCGTAGCCATGCTTTAGAACTTTATCATACTCCCTTGGAGCCTTAAATTTAAAATTTTCAAATTCAATGTCTACCAATTCATTAAACCACTCTTTAGGAAAAATACCTCGAAGCCCATCATCGGAGGCCCATACTAGACATCCAATATAATCACTCTTTTCATAGTCACTTTTTGCAGCTAACGCATCCAGTTTTCTCATAAAGAACTCTTTTCCAATAATCTTCGCGACGATAAATGCAGGATACTTCAACAAATACTTAAGAAAGGAAGCCGTATTCTCTCGTTTGACAGATTTACGAGTTGATAGAAAACATAGCGACGCTAACAGCGATGACTTATTTTTCTTTTTTTTATATTCTTCTACAGAATTTCCACAACCATCTAAAGGATATACATCGACAAACAAGCCTATTCCATAAGGCATTTCATTATCAACATCCAGGACATAGCGACTATCACTAATACGTGTAATCATATATGGGTACTTGTCATTATGCAAGTTATTAAACATTTCAAAAGGTTGCAATTCTTGTTGATGTTGAAAAAAGAACTCTATCAGGCGATTATAGTCCTTCCTCGGCATCATAATGTCAATGTCATCATCCCAAGGAATAAATCCTTTGTGTCTAACTGCACCAATTAAAGTACCATACGCTAAACAATAGCGTAAATTTTCCTGTTTACAAATCGAATCTATTTTTTTCAGTATTTCAAGAGAACCTCTTTGAACGTCCCTCATAGAAAGTTTTTTCATAAAAAATTCCTTTTACTGTAGTCCATCAACAACAACTGAATAATAGGTGTTTGGCAAACTAAAAGTTTCCTTTTCAAACTTGTAACTCAATTTATGGAAGCAGGATTGAGCCTTGATAGCCGACCAAACATCAGAATTAAACAATTCAAATAATCGTAACAAAAGCATATGTGGAGCAGCATTACAGACTGGTACAACCCTGTTCCATTCCGCAGGAAAAACCTCTGTAGATAATTTAAAGAAATAATGTAAGAGGAAATAATCAATCATAGAATCATTCTTCTTCCAATACTCATAAAGCAATTCTTTTGTCAGAACAATTATAGGATGTCCAGCACAAGAAGTCATCAACCAACTAGAAATCGAATAACAAACTCCATCAGAAACGGGCTTTATACATTGATACACAAAGAGTTCTGAATCCATAACGTAATTAGGAACATCTGAATCCGAACAGAATACCGTGGCATCAATCCATGTCCCACCATACTTTTCAAGCAATTCCAAACGTAATAAATCGGAAAAATGAGTCCTTGAAATTATTCCAGAATCAATTTTACGTTGTACATACTCTGGAAATTGTACATAATCCTTGTAATTGGATTCAGACAATATTACAATCTCCCGATCTTTTAAATTCATTAAAAGCGATGCATGACATTTCTTTACTAGTTCAGGAGCGTTATCCATTCCTTGCAACCACAGAACCCATACTTTTTTTGAGGTCTTTCTTACGGGACCCCATACAATTTCCCCTTTTTTTTGATTCATAAAAGCAGAATAACGTTTACGTAATTTCTGCAGACGACGGTTAGCGATTGCTAATCTTGATATTTCTAACGCTCTTTTTTCAAAGCCTAACAACAACGTCACAAAGACCGAAAAAAAGAATACATGGGATTTACATAGTTGAACAACAAGTTGTAGTCCACCCATTTTTTTTATCAAGGCAATCATCTTTTTCATACATTAGTCCCTTTAAATTCAATTATTTTTTTCTTAGCCATAAGCACTCTATTTTCCAAAGAATCATTTCTGTCAATTTCAAACAAATTTATTTTTCTTTGAGCAACATTCATCTTCTGATAGAATTTATCTAGATAACACTTCATTATATCATCCGAAAGGAAATCCATTGAACAATCTTTCCGATTTCTTTCTTTTATAAACAAAAAAGACTGTTCTGGCAAATTACGAATGAAAATTGTCAGAGATTGAGTATCAAACGGTTGGAAAATTTCAAGAGCTCGTTCTACGGAAACATCAAAAAAAACAGATAAATACAAAACTTTATGCAGAATTCCTTCGTCATTTATATAAATCTTCCTTTTGGATTTTAAAACTTTATGCGTGTATATATGCAACAATATGTCATCAACAATATCATTGATTCGTCTATCTAGAAAAGACGACCTTTTTGATTGCACATCTAGCTGTTTCAAAACAATTTTCCTCTTTTGGTAACAGGAAGGGAAAAATCTAACAGCAAGCGCCATTAATTTAAAAAAGAGTTTATACCGAAACGGAGTTGATCTATTCCTCGATATATCTTGAACGTGGAAACCATCTTGAATTAATTCATGGCGTAACCTTGTAGAAAAAAAACTCTTTCCACAGCCAGGCAAACCAATCAAATCAATCATCATAGAAACCAGATCCCATTAAACACAGTTCATAAGCTCAATAAAAGCTTTTGACGACTGCAGAAGACATTTAACAGAAAAAATGGACTTTTTATATTGTTTTTTGTAAGTAGCATCTGTTGAAGCATCTTCATGGTGGTTAACTTTAAGAAATGGATAATAGATGGTTTTTTCCCTTCTTTTTTGAGTTAAATAATGAAGAATCTCTGCTTCTAAGTACATAAATGTTTTGTTATAAAAGCATTCTTCTGGGTATTTGCGTATATATAGCGGCGAAAAAATGTAGCAAGAACCATGCAGCATCTTATTCTCAACCACACTATCAATATAGGGGATTTTACTATAATCGGCGCTATGATAAGTTTCTTTACAAAAAATTGACTTAAAGGCATATTTCAATGGGAAAAGAAAAGACAACTTATCCTTTATCCATAATTTTCTGTATTGTTTTTTATAATCTTCCTTACTCAGGACTTTTCGAGTTTGAGGATTCTGATGATATTTTTTCTTCGAAGCGTAAATATCAGGTCCACAAACAAAATATTTGTACATCGCAAAACTATTATAAATTTCATCAATAAAATCACATTGCTGAATATCCATATCATTATTCATTACAACAACAAAGTCTGGGTGGTAATGGTTGTTTATATATGCATATCCATAATTATTACCCCTCGCAAAGCCAACATTTCCCCCAGACGAAACAACATCTACATCGTTGTCATCTTTAAACCGTTCAACAAGAATTCGATAGGAATCGTTAGGGGATGCATTATCAACGACAACAAGTTTTTTTTCGCCCTTCACATTTCTAAGAATAGACTCAACACACGCTATGGTTTCCTCATAAGCCATATAATGTAAAATGACAAACCCAATCATTATGTTACCTTCTTTGTTTTAAAAAACTTGGACAAATGTTGCAAAACGAAATAATCTTTTAACAAAAAAACAGCCAACAAATAGGAAAAAACGCCCAATAGGCACAATAATAAGCAGCCACACCATTCCATATTTACGAACTGATATGATGTCCTTACAACCGCAAACATAAATACAGAAGCTATGAGATACTTATAGCCTTTTTTTACAAGCCAGCCAAAACAAATAAAATCATTTGCATATTTCACAAATAGAATCAAAATTACAGACTCAGCAATAACCGATGCAACAGCAGCTCCAACAGCTAAATAGTTTGGTATCAAAAATAAATTTAGGATGACATTTACAAAGCATCCAACGATTACACTTTTATTGTACAGGTTCTGCCTACCAGTAGCCATCAAAATTTGTTTTCCAACAGCATTATTCAAGCCAACAACAACCAAAAGAACGCTAAATATTTTTAACAACAACACACACTCATCATAACCCGGCCCCAGAAAAAGAGGAACAAAGTAATCAGAAACAACCATTACACCAAAGCACATCGGAAAAGATAACAGAAGAATAAATTGAGTCGATTCATGTTGTTTTTTTTTCATTTCCTCTATCAAGTTATTCTTAAACAAATAAGCCATCCTCGGCATCATTACAACGCTGAGCGATGTCAAAAAAGTCACTACCATCTGTTCAATTTTATGAGCCTGTTCATAATACCCATTTTCAGCAGCCCCTTCAGAAAACCATCCTATCATGGTCTTATCTAAGGTTAGATAAATCATCGTAGAAATCGTCGGAATAAAATAAACCAAGCAAGGCTTAATATGTTGCAAAATGTTCATCTCCTTTAACGGAACTTTTTGCAAATATTTCGGGACAAAGCACCAAATAGAAGCATTACCTAGTAAAACAGATCCGTTCAGCAATATCGCATAAATAACCAAATCAGAAGAATTATTGACAAACGTCAAAATCAATACGACCGAAGCAATTTTTACAACTATATTTCGTAAAACAATTTTTTTAAATTCTTCTAGTCCCTGAAGAAACCATGTTATATCCAACGAGTATCCGATAATGTAGAGAATATGAGCATAATAAAGTTGTTTATAAGATTCTTCACAATTTTGAACAACAACCATCAGATAAACTAATACAACGGCAACCGTCAATAACAACCTAAATGCAGTTAGTTCAAAAAAAATTGTGGTTAAACTTTTTTTTTCTTCTCGATGTTTAGCTATTTGCAATTGACCATAAGAGGCAATACCAAGATTGACAAGTAACGCAAAATAATTTACAACAGATGACGTATAACTGTGTGCACCAATTCCATCGGCATGCAAAGCTCTTGAAACATAAGGGGTGGTTATAATAGGAACAAATACAACTAAAAGATGGTACACCAAATTATAAATATAATTCTTTTTTATAGAGTTTTGCGTCATACTATACCGTTCCCATTCTTCTGTTTGGATAGCAACAAATCAAAAAAATGAACGTCAAAGTTACAACAGAATAGTGCGCTAAATATGAAGACTGCAGACTACTTTGTAAAATATCAAACACAAAGAAAATACCGATAAATTTCGAAAACTTATTTGTACATTCACCAATCACCAACCGACAATAACGATACACCATAATCAAAAAAATGATCGTCAATAAAAAGCCAAATTGAACAAATATCATCGGCAAATAATTATCATTCAAAAACAATTGATTATCCTTAGTCATTCCCCATCGTTCACTAAAGCCATATTTAACATAAAGAGGTGAATAATACTTTGCTGCAGCGGATGATCCAAAAGTGCCAAAACCAGTCCCCCAGGGAAAATCTTCTCGAACAATTTTAGCAGCAGTGTTAACAAACATTGCCCTAGGAGCAGCATCATCAGCAATGAAATAATACTCAAATTGGGAATATCCCACGAGATAAGCCAGCAACGCCATTACAGGGACTAGTGTTCTTAACCGAATCCTAATCTTACCCAAAATAAAATATTTCAACGAGAAAAAAATCAACATTAGGGTAAATGCTCTCGTTTTCAAGGTACAAACCATTATAAAACAGGCAAGCACTTCCCATAACACAATTCTTTTGTAGTTCAAAATTCTATGGGATTCTAACAAGATTAACGCATATGTCATTTGATTGATTAAGTGTCCAGGCGTTCCATACACAAAAGAAAACATTCGAAGACCATATCGATACCCAGCATCCATCCCAATTGGAGAAACAAGATTTAATCCAGCAAACAACGATAGTACTAGTAAATACACACAAACAAACTTCATTACATATTTAAGAATCAATGCGGTATTCACACCACTATTATACAAATACTGTTTTAATCCCAAATAGGTAAATAAAAACTTGAAGATGCCTAAGACATCTTCTACGAGAGCCATATAAGAGTTTTGTATGTGAAAAACAGCATTGAATAACAATCCCACGACAATAACAACCACAGCAGGAATCACTATTTTACGTTCACGTCCCCAATCATTTTTTCGTGAATGCAAATAGTACAGCAAAGAAGTTAATGCGATAATTTCATCTAAATTTCCAAAAAAAGGAATCACAGAAAGAAGCCAATTCTGGAAAAAAGCAACAATTACAATCAACGCAATTACTAAAGATTTCATGAACTAGATTATTAAAGCTACTTATTTTTTGAGGAAATCCATACCTTCACATACTCATTCGAGATAAATTCCCAACTATAAGCACTAGACACTCTACACGTACTAGCTTCAGCCAAAGTCATAACATCTTCATTAGACATTACATCTGCATACTCAATAGTTCTCGCTAAATTGCCCCTTTGTTTATTCCAATAAATGGCAGAATCCTCACCCACTTCCTTATTGAAACCAACATCCAGAAGCAAATTCAAGTCGGAACTTGCAAGTGCTTCCAGCAAGCTAGGATTGGTGCCTCCAACTTCATGGCCATGGAAATAACCATAGGCTTTTTCACGAATCTTCATCAATAGTTCCTGATCATAAACTGTCCCCACAAACTTAATGCGAGGATCCTTATGGAATCCGGTCTTCTTTTTTAGTTCGTTCAAGAAGGCTTCATTCACGTTAGTAATCAGAGCAAAGCTCTTATCAGTCTTACTCAGCATGAATTCACGAATCATGGTCTCGTAATTATTTTCCGGAACAAAACGACCAACAACGAGATAATATTCCTTGGGCTTAAGGTTCTTCTCTTGGAGCCAGTTCAAGAACTTTTCATCATTATCAGCCAACTTGCTACGACGGATTTCAGCACCGTAAGCGATAAAAGTCGTATTAGGCTTATACTTGGCATATGTGGAACGAATGTACTTTTCAATGTTCTTGCTATCGCAGACCAAGAGGTCTGCATGCTTGACCATATGTTGTTCAGAGTACTTCCAGTACTTGCGGACAGGAAGGGGCCATTTAGCACGAAGCCATTCGTGACCATCCGGGTTCACATAGAAGACTCCTCCCAATTTATGGATTTGCTTCTGGAAACCACGAGCAAAAGGTCCAATACGACAAGCCAAACAATAGACTATAGGATGAGGAATGTTATTCTTCTTAATGTATTCAATGCATTGCTTTATAGCTTCAACATCGTAATAAATTGCCTGCGCAGCACCGATATTCGGCACCTTCACATTAAAGCAACGAGCGTTATGATACTCAAACTCACCATTTTTGTCAGATTTGCAAGCTACATGATACTTAAAGCGAGCATCATTCTGATGGTACTCCGTAAGCTTATCTACGAAGGTTTCATAACCACCATAAGCACCAGGAATACCCTTACTTCCTACGATAAAAATGTGCTGAATATCTTCCATACTAAACTCTCTTCCCGTCACTATATTCCAAATTAGAATACTCGTTTGCGATGAAATTTAGAAAAGTTACGGAATGCTTACAAGGCACGTATAATAGAGGAAGGAAAAAAATGTACCAAAACCGTTCCCTAGTTCGTCACATGTCCCTTCGGCAATGCTCAGGGACCTTACCTACGGAAGGAGATTTTGCGTTGTTTGATTCGTTTTGGCGTATTTCTTAAAAACTTTATCCAATAGCTAAATTCAGCACCAAATGACTCTCGAGCATCAAACTTCATTTTTTCTAGAGCATTTTTTCTATTCAAAAGCCAGTATTTAGCAAGGTTTGCTTCTTTTTTGCCGTTATAACGGCCAAAATTTCCGCCATCCACAATTGCACGAATCAAACGTGAGCCCCACTTTTCATTAGGGACAGACAAAAGCCGGTCTTTTTCCAACGAAAATATTATCTCAAGGCACCACATCAAGGCGCCAGACATTGAAGTAAGGCCAAATTTCTTGACATTTTCACAGGATTCACTAATTATTTCAGCAGAAGACGACTTCAAAAGCATGTAATAATCAACAATCTGCCTTAAACCGATGGCTTCGCCAATAAAATGTCGCCTGATATGGGACATTTGCATCATAAGAGCAAATAATATGGTCGGCTCATAAAAGGGTTCGGTATTATCCCCTCGTATATGAGAAAAGGCATTTTTCGCTAAAAAATTCTGCAAACGTCGGCCTTTTCCTATAGGCAAGCTAAGCACCGCATTAAAATGGACTTCTACAGAGATTCCATCAAAGAACTTTTTGTCAATTTCCACATGATGGGGAGTTATGTCCGCCCCCTCCATCAGTCCCATTTCCTTGAGGTGCCGGATTACGTTTTTCTTGCCGCCTTCCACCAGAATGTCAATATCACCACACTGGCGGCTGAAGGGGTCCGGGTATAAACGAGCATTCGCCTGACCTTTTAGGATCACTGAACGGAGGCCCCTGTCGGCGAACATCTTGGTGACCTTGGCACACATAGCATTCATCTTGATGTTCTGCTGGTGGATATAGAATCCCTGGCAGATCCAGTGGTCCAGGATTTCCCTAGGGGGGCGCAGGTCTTCCGGAAGCTTGTTCACCCCCACCAGAACCACACCGATAATCGTCTGCTTTTTACAGAAGTCGTAAATAGCAGCCCAGTCTTCCTTAGATAAAGGATGCTCCTTGATTCTGTTCAAGAAGGAGTCTAAGGACTCCGCATCAAGGGATAAGCGAAGAAGGGCGAAGGTAGTTTCTAGGAGTTCTGGGGACATGGTGTGGAATATAGTAAAGAATATACTGCTAGATCCTCGCCTACGCGAGGATGACATATCCACCCTGTACATTGTGCTCCTTTTTTCTGAGGAGTACTTTCTACAACCTGTATATTGTGCTCCTTTTTTCTGAGGAGCACTTTATACAACCTGTATATTGCGCTCCTTTTTCTGAGGAGCACTTTATACAACCTGTATATTGTGCTCCTTTTTTCTGAGGAGCACTTTCTACAACCCGTACATCGTGCTCCTTTTTTCCGGGGAGCACTTTATACAACCTGTATATTGCGCTCCTTTTTTCTGAGGAACTCTTTATACAACCTGTATATTGTGCTCCTTTTTTCTGAGGAGCACTTTATACAACCTGTATATTGCGCTCCTTTTTTCTGAGGAGCACTTTATACAACCTGTATATACTCATTTGTATACAACAGGAGCCCCGCCGTGACACAAATCTGACATTTCCATGACAAAAGTTTGACAATTGCATTTTTTCGGCCTGCCATTCGTCAGCGTTTTTTGGCCCTTCATCGGAAAGTTTCGAACAACGTTTGCGAAATTTGTTCAAAATCGTCAATTAATTTGTCGTGACACAAATCTGACATTTCTCGGCGGTTTATTTGTGTAAGTTAAAGACAAGGCCGGTGAGCAACGACTCACAAGCCGAAACACAAACAAACTCACAAAACGAGGATAACAAGATGAAGACTATTAACGCAATCGCTTTTAGAAATCTCCGCAACGACGAATTTTACGGTATCCATAGCGAAGCGGTGGATTTCGCCAAGGCCATCACGGACAAGACCGTGCTTCCCTTGATTACTTCTTACGAGGCCTCCGTAAAGGAACTTTCCAACTTCCTGGAAACGAACCTTTCCGAAACGGCGGCACGCCAGGCAAGCGAGCTGGATGCAGAACGCAACAAGTACTACGCAAGTTGCAGGAACACTGCAAGGAGCCTGCAGAACTTCCCGGACGAAACCGCTGCCGCAAACGGCGCAAAGATCTGGAAGGCTTTCGAAGAAAACGCAAGCCCCATCGGGCTGAACCAGGCGCAGTCTACGGGTATAATCCTGAACATCATCCAGACCCTCCGCAACCTGGGGGACGACATCCTGGAATCCTGCGGTTTCAAGGTCTGGCTGGACAAGCTGGAAGAAATCAACAACCAGTTCCAGGAAGCCGACAGGAAGCGCTTCACCGAAAAGGCCCTCCACGAACTGGAACAGGGCAAGAGGCTGCGCCAGGCCTGTGTGGAAGCATTCAACCTGCTTGCCGCAATGGCCACAGTCAAGAGCTCCCTGGGTGACGAAGCATGCAGCAACTTCATCGACAACATGAACGCCGCAATCTCCGCCAAGAAGATTCAGCTCAAGCTCCGCAAGGAGCGAAGTAAACAAGGTACCGACACCTCACAGGAAACAACCCAAAAAACCGAACCCATTAAAGTCGCAGAAAAAAACGTAGCTTAAAGGATCAGGTCAAAAAGAAAGCCCCAGTCAAACGACCGGGGCTTCTTTTGTTTAACTTGGAAAAATACTTTTTTCAACACAATAATGACGTAATTTCATCAAAAGTATTGCTTTTCACGTCGTTTTTTTATAATTTTCCGTCAAAAGTGACGGAGATTTTATGCTTTTATCATTTGGTGCACAGAACTTTTTTTCTTTTGCTGAAGGTTTCGAATTCACTTTCAAACTTGATAAGAACTGCCCCATCGAAGTTTCAAAGGGGTTACCAACAGCAAATATCATGGGCATCAAGGGAGCTAATGCATCTGGTAAGACTAATGTGCTAAGGGCTCTTGCCTTTATTGGATACTTTGCCAATTCAACTTTTGCACTCAGACCTGACGAACCGATTTTGGTTCAACCATTTCTAGACAGTGAGGAATCTTCGTCATTCTTTTGCAATTTTTCACTGGATAGCCGCACATATTATTACGAGTTCGAAACTACAAGGCAAAGAATTGTTTCAGAGGTCCTTAAATTCGATGGTCGCTCAGGCAAAACTATTTTCAAACGCAAAGAAAACAAACTGACAGTCAGCAAGGACGGAATGGATTTTGTTGATTTAAAGAAAATGAATTTGCGATCCAACGCCTCCGTTATCAGCACTGCATACCAGTACGGCTTCGAGTGCGTCAAGCCGATTTATGCCTTCTTTGCACGTATGGCCACAAACGTCACCGACGCTGGTATGACCGGTTTTCGTTTCGACCTGTCTTCCGTCTCAAAATTCTATAAGGAAAAACCGCAGGTGTTTAACAGGGTCAAGACTTTTCTCTCCTTTTGTGACTCAGGAATCGCTGATATTGAAATTCGTAGCGAAACAAATGGTGCTGGAGAAGAATTCTTCTACCCTGTATTCTTCCATAAAACCGAAGATGGCCACCGTGCAGGCATCCTTGCCCATCATGAGGCTTTGGGCTCGTTGAAACTATTCCAAATTTTGTGGTTATATTTCTATACGTTGGACTTGGGCGGAATCCTTGCTGTAGACGAATTCGACTGCAACCTGCATCCGGATCTCTTGCCAAAGTTGGTAGAATTGTTCAGTTCCGAAGAATCAAATCCGAACCACGCCCAGTTTATTTTTAGTACACACGACACATCCATAATGGATGAACTTGGAAAGTACAGGGTTTACCTTGTAAACAAGAAAAATAACGCAAGTTACATTTATCGGTTAGACGAACTGCCTTCCGAGATTTTGAGGAATGATCGCAAGATTACTCCGTTATATAGACGCCGTAAGATTGGAGGAGTTCCCAATTTCGTATGAGTAAGAATAAATTTGGCAATTCTGGCCGCGATGCTTTTTTAGCAAATACAGCCGATTTATGTTTTGCATCGTTAGAATGTAATGTCGCCGCAAGAATGAAATTCAATTTCAGTTTTGTTTGTGATGACCAAGAACAAAATGGTTTTACTCCTTTTTGCAAACTGTCTCAGGAACAAAAGGACATGGTTTTCGGCAAGCTTCAGGAACTAAGCAGGCATTCCAGGGCAGAACTTGAAAAAATGCCTATAGGTTCAGGGAAGCATCGTCAAACCGTACTTGCGGTATACCGCGATTTCCCCGCCAACACAAAAGCGGTGCGTCCAAAATCCGTACCTGTTGATGCAGACTGGGCACGACTGCGTTTAGAAAGTGATTTTCGATTGTGCGGGTTCTTTGTACCCAGTGAATTGGAAGGCAAGGAACATGGAAAGTCAGGAATTCGATTTGACAAAAATACGTTCTACGTGGTGTTCATTGACCCAGAACACAATTTTTATCAAACATAGTTCGTCCTTCTTTAAAGTTCTCTAAAATTTTAAAAGTCCCAGTCAAACGACTGGGGCTTCTTTTGTTTAAGTTGAAAAAACACTTGACAAATAGTGCTCAAGAACGCAAGAGCAACTCCCACTCAACAACATCATGAATAGATATCAGTTTAGGGCAATGGTCCTCGACTTGAAAGACAATCCCCAAAATCTGACGAAGTACCGTGAGCAATTTAAAAACGTGTATCCATCGGCTAACCTATTACACATCTCGCGTTGTGTGTAACCAGGTGAAGAAATCAAAGGATTACAACCTCCCCCGCATTTACGTTCTTTCGCTCTTGTGCGAGGACCAGTTTCCAAATGAGGACGATACATATTTCCATCAGTGCCAAGAAATCCGTGGACGAAGAAAAGGCCAGCAAGCTACTTGACAGCGACTTCGCAAAAGATGTATCTTTTATGGGGTACACCGATGAACTTTTACTGCTGGAGGTAGACAATATGACAGACATGCTTTATGAAAAGCAAGGTTCCTACCTGCAGGGAAAAGCAGACGGAGAGCTGTCTGCTAAGAAAAAGATGGCTAAGAGTCTTAAAGAAAACGGAGTTGCAATCTCTGCTATCGCAATAAGTTCCGGCCTGACCGAAGAGCAAATTAAAGCGCTTTAAATTTTAAAAGTCCCAGTCAAACGACTGGGGCTTTCGTTATAGTGCTAGATCCTCGCCTACGCGAGGATGACATGGGAGCCCTTCGGCTTCGCTCAGGGACCTTAGCGGCCTTTGTACATATTTTCGTAGTACTTTTCGTAATCACCGCTTGTAATGTTGTCCAACCATTCCTGGTTGTCCAGGTACCAGCGAACGGTCTTTTCGATACCTTCTTCGAACTGCAGGCTGGGTTCCCATCCAAGTTCCTTCTGGAGCTTGGTAGAATCGATGGCGTAGCGGGCGTCGTGGCCCAGGCGGTCGGTCACATAGGTGATCAGGTCCAGGTCTTCGCCTTCGGCGCGGCCAAGGAGCTTATCTACAGTCTTGATCACAACCTTAATGATGTCGATGTTCTTCCATTCGTTGAAGCCACCGATGTTGTAGGTTTCTGCGATCTTACCATTGTGGAAAATCACGTCGATAGCGCGGGCATGGTCTTCGACAAAGAGCCAGTCACGTACGTTTTCGCCCTTGCCATAAACCGGCAGCGGCTTCTTGTGGCGAATGTTGTTGATGAACAGCGGGATCAACTTTTCCGGGAACTGGTACGGGCCATAGTTGTTGGAGCAGTTGGTCACGATGGTGGGCATGCCGTAAGTGTCGTGGAAGGCGCGCACGAAGTGATCGGAGCCAGCCTTACTTGCAGAGTACGGAGAATGCGGAGTATACTTGGTGGTTTCGTAGAAGAAGTCGTCACCGTAAGCCAGGTGATGTTCGCTAGAAGAAGCGGTGGTAGTGAACGGCGGTTCAATACCTTCCGGGTGGTTCATCTTCAAGGCGCCATAAACTTCGTCAGTGGAGATATGGTAGAAGCGCTTGCCTTCGTACTTTTCGGGCTGAGCTTCCCAGTAAAGCTTTGCAGCCTGCAGCAAGGAAAGAGTACCCATCACGTTGGTACGTGCAAAAGTAAACGGATCCTTAATGGAACGGTCCACATGACTTTCGGCAGCCAAATGAATAATGCCGTCGATCTTCTCGTCCTGCATCAACTTGTAGAAAGCATCAAAGTCGCAGATGTCCATCTTCACGAACTTATAGTTAGGCTTGCCTTCCAAGTCCTTCAAGTTAGCCAAGTTACCTGCATAAGTAAGCTTATCCAAGTTAATGATATTGTATTCAGGATACTTGTTAACAAACAAGCGAACAACGTGGCTACCAATAAAGCCTGCTCCGCCAGTGATTACAATGTTTTTCATGAGGAATACTCCTTCCTAAGGGGATAGGGTCTAGGGGTTAGGGGATAGGGAGCTAATCATTCGATTAAGCATTTTCCCTATTTCTAAACACAGACCTTCCATTTCTTTTAATTTTTCTTTATTTCCAAAATTTAGCTGTTCACAGATAAATAGTTGAGTTTCTAATTCAGCTTTCGATCCTCTCGCTATAGATAAGAAGTGAATATACTCATTAACAGATTTTCGCTCATAACCTTCAGCGATATTCGAGGGTATAGACACTGCTGCTCTACGCATCTGGTCAGACAAGGCATATAATTCGCTCTTAGGAAATTCTTTAACTAATTCATATACAGCAACAACAAGCTGAATAGACTTTTGCCAAACAATCAATTCCCTAAAGTTCTGAACCGGCATTACTATACCCTATACCCTGTCCCCTAGACCCTCTTACAGTTCAAACGCGAAGCCAAGATCCTTCAAGAGAGGATTCTTAGTGTCCTTCTCACTGAGGAGGGGTTCAAAGCCGTTGCCTACGGGCCAGTTGATGCCGATGGCGGGGTCGTTCCAGAAGAGGCCGCCTTCGTCCTTGGGGTCGTAGAGGCGGGTGCACTTGTACACGAAGGTGGCGGTTTCAGAGAGGACTACGAAGCCGTGGGCAAAGCCTTCGGGGATGTAGAACTGCTTCTTGTTTTCCGCAGAGAGCACAACGCCTTCATACTTACCGAAGGTGGGGCTGCCCTTACGCAGGTCCACGGCTACGTCGTAGACTTCGCCTTCCAGCACGCGGACCAGCTTACCCTGAGGGTTCTGCTTCTGGAAGTGCAAGCCGCGAAGCACGCCCTTCTTGGAGCGGGATTCATTATCCTGAACGAAAACCATATCCAAGCCAGCAGCATCAAACTCCGCCTTGTTATAAGTTTCCATAAAATAACCACGATGATCACCGTAGACAGTAGGCTCTACGATAGTCACACCATCAATGCTGGTTTTAATGAAATTGAACTTTCCCATTTTTTTCCTGTTGTCATTCCCGGCTTGACCGGGAATCTAGATTCTCGCTTTCGCGAGAATGACGTTAATATTTGATTTTACCTTCTGCGACTTTTCTTAGGTGTTGTCCATAGGGACTTTTGCCGTACTTGGCGGCGGATTCTAGTAACTTTTCCTTGGTGATCCATCCGTTGATGTAGGCGATTTCTTCTACGGCGGAGATCTGGATGCCTTGGCGGCTTTCTACCATCTTCACGAAATCACCTGCTTCAATGAGGCTATCCATGGTACCGGTATCCAGCCAGGCGAAACCGCGACCCAGGAGCTTCACGTCCAGTTCGCCCATGTCCAAATAAGTCTTGTTCAAATCCGTGATTTCCAGTTCCCCACGGGCACTGGGTTTCTGTTCCTTGGCAAACTTGCTCACACGGTTGTCATAGAAGTACAGGCCGGTAATGGCGTAGTTACTCTTGGGTTCCTTGGGCTTTTCTTCTACGGAGATCACCTTGCCGTTGTTATCGAATTCCACCACGCCAAAGCGTTCGGGGTCTTCTACATAGTAGCCAAACACGCTGGCGCGGCCGTTTTCTTCGGCGTTCTTGACGGCGGCCTTTAACAGGGGGCTAAAGCCGTTGCCATAGAAAATGTTATCACCCAGCACCATGGCGCAGCAATCGTCGCCAATGAATTCTTCGCCCAAGATAAAGGCCTGTGCCAAGCCATCGGGGCTAGGCTGAACCTTGTAGCTCAAGTTCAAACCCATGGAGCTACCATCGCCCAGCAGGCGTTCGAAGTTAGGCAAGTCAGTAGGAGTGGAGATAATCAGGATATCCCGAATGCCTGCCAGCATCAAGGTGGACAGGGGGTAATAGATCATGGGTTTATCGTAAACAGGCAAAAGCTGCTTAGAGGTGACCATGGTCAAAGGATAAAGGCGGGTGCCAGAACCACCGGCAAGAACAATACCTTTCATTGTTGCTCCTATTTTGTAAGCAAAATGTAAAAAAAAGTCCGCTCCCTTTCAAGGAAACGGACTTTGATTTTAGACGCTCAGCACTTCGGCGAGCTCAGTGGACTTACTTAGCGGCGGCCGGTGCTTCAGCAGGAGCAGGTGCTGCTGCCGGGGCTGCGGCAGGTGCTTCTGCAGCAGGTGCTGCTTCGGCAGGCTTTTCTGCCTTGGGCTTCTTTACGTGGGGTGCCAGGACCACACGGGTGTTCTTGGGGTTAGCCTTGAACTTCTTGCCCTTCTTGGGAGCCTTAACAGGAACAACCAGCTGGGTATCGCCCAGGCCTACGGCACGTACATGCTTAGAGGGAACGCCCTTCTTGACCATGTAATCCATGATTGCCTTGGCGCGCTTTTCGGAGAGTTCCTGGTTGTCTTCGGCATCCACGCCCATTTCGTCGGTGTGTGCCTGGACTTCAATGCGGAGGTCCTTACGGCTCATCTTCAAAGCAACAACCTTGTCCAGCACCTTCATGGTGGGCTTGGTGAGCTTTGCCTTGCCCTTGGCAAACTTGATCTGTGCCTGGAGCTTGGTCAGGTCTTCGTCCTTGTTGGTGGGGCAGCCTTCGGCATCCACTTCCACTTCGCTCAGGGTCACGGGGCACTTGTCCAGAACGTCCACAACGCCGTCCATGTCTTCGTCAATTTCGCAGCCCTTTTCGTCTACCGGTGCGCCGGGGTTAGAAGCGGGGCAAGCGTCCTTGGAATCCACAACGCCATCGTTATCGGTATCCACTTCGCAACCGTCGGCGCCAACCTTAATACCAGCCGGAGTATCCGGGCAGCGGTCAACCATGTTGGGAACGCCATCACCGTCAGCGTCAGCACTGAGCTTAGCCAGGGAGTCGTTCACGGCAGCCACGGAGTCCATCTTGGCCTTGTTCAGAGAGTCAGCCACCAGGTCCTTCACGGTCACGGTGTCAACAGTCTTCACGGTGTCGATGGTCTTCAGGGTATCCAGCTTAGCGATAGTGTCCGTCACTACGATGGAATCCACCTTGGTGAGGGTCAGGGTATCGGGCTTAACAGTTGCCATAGCGGAGTCCAGCTTTTCCTGGGCGCGCTTTTCGATCAGTTCCTTGACGCGAGCCTTTTCTTCTTCGGCCTTGTTGTTGTAGCCACCGAAGTTCCAGGTCACAGCGGCAGTTGCTGCCAGCAGCGGGCTAGAGGAGTAACCGTAGGTCAGGGTACCCTTCTTGTCCTTCACGTTGATTTCGAAGCCGTTCTTTTCTTCGCGATCCTTTTCGCCATCCATTTCAAGGTTCTTGAAGATACGTGCGCCCACATCCACGCCCATTGCCAGGTCGATGTTATCAGACAGGTGGAGGCGGAAACCCGGGGTGATGATCATAGGATCAACAGTGGGGTCGATAGGTGCGCGCATGTCGTTGATGTGTGCTTCGCCGGAGAATTCCAGGAACAGGTCAATGAACTTGGCCGGCAGGTAGTTAAAGCCAGTACTATAAGTGATAGCACCAGAGTAGTTGTCGGTATCGAAGGGCTGTACGTAACCAATCTGGGTATTCCAGTGAACCTTACGACCGTTAAAGGAGAAAATCAAGCTACCACCGGCAGCGTAATCACCCAGGGTGTACGGAGTGGTGTAGTCGCTCAGGTACCAGGAATGACGGGGGCGGAAACCAGCTTCGTCAGATCCGGTGGGGAAATAGACGTTAGCCATCAAGGCCATTCTAAAGAAACCTTCGTTACGGCCTACCAGGTTCAACTTCAACCAGGCTTCAATGTCACCGATGGCAACGTCGGTCATGCCGTTATCGCCAATGCGGTTCTTGTTGTCGGTACCCATATCAAAGTAGATGGGCAGGTTCACACCAACGTCCATCCAGTTGGTAAGACCGATGGCGGCGTTTGCGTTACCGCTAATGGAAATGGCGGATTCATTAAGGGAAAGGCCCTGCTTGGCAGTCTTATCGTAGATGTAACCACCGCTGGCCAAAGCCCAGCTATCAAAGGAGAGGTCACCACCGGCGCCAAAAGTGACGCCCCACTGGCCCAAGGTATTGGCGTTCATCTGGTGCAAACCTTCAGAACCACCTGCAAGGCCCGTCTGGGCGCATGCCAGGCCAGCTGCCACCAGGGAGCCAGCCACTACGGTTTTAAGAGTATTCTTCATTAATCCACCTTTTTGTAAAAAAATCGTTATAAATATAAGTCTGGATTCTTCGCTTCGCTCAGAATGACGTGAAAAAAAAGCTCAGGATGACGAAAAAAGGACCTGTTTTAATCGGAATTCGTCACTTTAGAGGGTTTTTGTCGCTCTTGTACCACTGCATGAACTGGGAAATTCCGTCGTGGAGACTCCAGTGGGGTTTGTAGCCGCACTCGGTTTCCAGTCGGGTGGTGTCTGCATTGGTCTGGTAAACGTCGCCGGGCTGCATGGGCAAAAATTCCTTTTTGGCGGGTTCGCCGTAGGCATTTTCGATTTCGCTGATGAAATCCATGAGCTTTACGGGATGGCTGCAACCGATGTTATAGATCTTGTAGGCCACGTTGTTTTCGCAGGCGGCGGCATCGGGGGTGCGGTCCACCACATGGATGGTTCCTTCTACGATGTCATCGATGTAGGTAAAGTCGCGGATCATGTCCCCGTTGTTAAAGACTTTGATGGGCTCGCCCTTACTGATAGCCTTGGCGAACAGCATGGGAGACATGTCGGGGCGGCCCCAGGGGCCGTACACAGTAAAAAATCTTAACCCTGTTACCGGCAGACCATAAAGCTTGCTGTAGGAATGTGCCATCAGCTCGTTGCTCTTTTTGCTGGCGGCGTACAGGCTCACCGGGGAATCCACCTTGTCCATTTCGTTGTAGGGGACCTTGGTATTCAGGCCGTATACGGAACTGGAAGAGGCGAACACCAGGTGCTTGACCTTGAAGTGGCGGCAAGCTTCCAGGATGTTGAGGAAGCCCACCAGGTTGCTCTGCATGTAGGCGTAGGGATTGGTAATGGAATAGCGAACGCCGGCCTGGGCAGCCAGGTTCACCACCTTGTCGAAGTTTTCCTTCTGGAACAGTTCATCTACGGATGCCTTGTCGTCGATGGACAGGCGCACAAAGCGGCAGTTGTCGAACTTCTTGCTCTGGATTTCCGTACCGAAAGGGATCTCTGCATTGTGGTATTCGATGCCACACTCACGCAGGCGGCCGTACTTCAGGCGCACGTCGTAATAGTCGTTGATGTTATCCACACCCACCACCGTGTCACCACGCTGGGAGAGCATAAACATCAATTTCGAGCCGATAAAACCTGCGGCACCAGTTACTAAAATCTTCATAATTCCTCTTTGTCATCCTGAGCGAAGCACCGAAGGTGCGTAGTCGAAAGATCTTTACTTACCCTATGTCATCCTGAGCGAAGCACCGAAGGTGCGTAGTCGAAGGATCCAGGGACGTTCCGTTTCGTAACGAATACTCAATCACTAGATTCTTCGCCCCTACGGGGCTCAGAATGACGTTAAGACAACTCCTTCAAATAGCGGTTCAGAGCGTCCTGCCAGGTGGGCAGGGGTTTAAAGCCGGCGGCCACCAGTTTGCTCTTGTCCAGTCGGCTGTTGAAGGGGCGCGCTGCCTTGGAGAGGCCGTACTCGGCGGTAGTCACGGGCACCACCTTCGTGCTCATGCCAGCCTGCTTGTAGATTTCGCAGGTGAAGTCATACCAGCTGATGAAGCCCCCTTCGTTGGTGGCGTGATAGTAGCCGTACTTTTCCGTCTCGTTCATGTCCACCAGCAGGCGGGCCAAGTCAAAGGTGTAGGTGGGGGTGCCGATCTGGTCGTTCACCACGCGGACGGTGTCGTGGGTCTTGCCCACGTTGATCATCGTCTTGATGAAGTTCTTGCCGTTCAGGCCGAAGACCCAGGCAATTCGCACGATGAAATACTTGCTCAGGGTGTTAGCCACAGCCAACTCCCCTTCCAGCTTGGTCTGACCGTAGACGTTCAGGGGCTTGTAGTCCTTGCAGTCCGGCTGCCAAGGTTCGGTGCCCTGGCCGTTAAAGACGTAGTCCGTGCTGATGTAGGTCATCTTGCAATCCAGGCGATGGCAGACATCTGCGATGTTCTGGGTGCCGCCGGCGTTGATGGCGCGGACCTTAGAGACCAGTTCATCGTCTTCGGCCATGTCCACCGCAGTCCAGGCGGCGCAGTGAATCACAGCGTCGGGCTTGACTTCCGAGAGAACGCGGTCTACCGCCACAGAGTCCGTAATGTCCAGCTGGCGATATTCCGCAGTCGTAACCGCAGAACCATCAGCCACGCCTGCATACGCAGGCGCAATGTCGGAACCCACACCCTGGTGGCCCCGCTTCAGCAACTCGTTCATCACATCATGGCCCAATTGACCATTCACACCAGTTACAAAAAACTTCATTTTTTCTCCTATGACCGTCAGGCTGGTTCCGCTGGGACCGTCGGGTTGGTACGTTGCCCACTTCGGGAGGGTTCCGCACACCCACCGTTTGGTTGGTACATCACCCACGTCGGGAGGGTTCCGCGCGCCGACCGTCAACTTTTGGTTACAATTATAACATAATTAAGGACACTGCAGGGCCGCAAGAGCCCCCCGCAGGGATATCATCGCGCCGCGGGCCCTTCAAATCGGGTTACCGCGGGCAATCGCAGGCCCCCGCAGGCTTTAAGATCGGGTCACCGCGGGCAATCGCCGCACCGCGGGCATCAAAATCAGGCAATTTCGGGAAATGCGTGCCGCCGCGGGCATCAAAATCAAGCAATTTCGGGAAATGCGTGCCGCCGCGGGCATCAAAATCAGGCGATTTCGGGATTTCGTAGTGCAAATGCCTAAAAACCTCGGGTTTTGCACTAGGGTTTTCGCCCCGCAAAGGATGATCCCTCGGGTGGCGTAGTGTCGGATACGGGTATTTTCATCTTTTTGCACTAGCGCACTAGTGCAAAAAACAAAAGATTACAACTATCACACTAGCCTACAAATTAATTTATCCTAAAATCACCAAAAATCGTAGTGCAGATTTTTGTGTTTGCGAGGATTTGCACTACGATTTTGTGAAAACGAGGTTCTGGCGGGGGCACAATCCCGCGGCGGCGCCCCTCCTACATAAGATATTGCTTGACAACTTTCATCACTAGCGCGGAGGTCAGAGGTTGTTGCAAAGTTTCCACTGTAAAAATAAAATCTCGCCCGAAGATATACCCCTCATTGACAAGCCCGTTGATTTTCCTGACGACATCTTCTGCATACGCATCCTTCTCGACTAGACCGAAATGTTCCCAGATGATTTCAGCTCCCGTCCGGACGTTCAAGCAGGTGAAATCCGGATACGTCGTGACGCCGTTTATCTTATGAGGAAATTCATAGCGATATGGAACCTTCAATGAATCCAACATGTCTGCGATAAACGATTCGGATTTAGATCTGATGCGAAGTCCCTTGACAGTGAAATGTTCGGCTTCGTCCGCGAAAAACGGCCTCCCCACATATTTCTTGGCGAGCCAAGTCTCGACAAATCTTTTTCTATCGGGGCGGAACGGCGTGACGAGGTCCTGCAAGGCGGGCATCTGGCGGTATATTCCGTCGAGATGCGTTTTCTCGAGTGCCTTCCCCAGAGAAGACATCAACGGCTGAATTGCACCTAACGCGGAAAGAAGCCTTCTGTCGTATTCCTTCTGGGCAAGCTTTTTGGCTACAGCTTGATGATCACTGTTGAGGTAGACGCCGCGGGAGAGCTTTTCCTTAACGTGATAGAAACGCGGAATTTTGTTTTTCCCCTGCAGAATCATGCGAAGATGCCCCGCGGGGGATTTATCCAAAGATTTCTGTTTCGCATTGCAAAGCTTGTTTACCATAGACTGTTGGTGTTGAAACTCCGCGAGAAAGTCTTCTGAAAGTAAAGAGTACATAAGGGTCCTTTTTTAGTGTGTATTCTATACACGCTTTTTTCCCCCCGTTTGTACGAAATTTTTGTGTAAAAAAACTTTTAGGATGACCGCAGGGCAGGCAAAGCAACTCTCGGGAGCCCGCGGCAAGACTCAGGTCAACCGCACAGGCTGTTTCGTGGGGATATTTCGGGATATCACCCCGCCGCGGGCCCTCGAAAACAGGCGATTTCCGGATTTCGTAGTGCAAACGCTTAAAAAACTCGGGTTTTGCACTAGGGTTTTCGCCCCGCAAAGGATAATCCCTCGGGTGGCGTAGTGTCGGATACGGGTATTTTCATCTTTTTGCACTAGCGCACTAGTGCAAAAAACAAAAGATTACAACTATCACACTAGCCTACAAATTAATTTATCCTAAAATCACCAAAAATCGTAGTGCAGATTTTTGTGTTTGCGAGGATTTGCACTACGATTTCGCGAAAACGCCCTTCCAGAACTCCAAAAACGGCCGCCCAGCATGACCTCAATTGCTATAGCGGGAACTTGCTGTAGTTTTCGTAGGTATAGGCGCGGGTGTATGCGTTGAAGTGCCACCACTCGCTGTTGAGCGGTACCCAGCCAGCGCGCCCCATGACGCGGCGCAGCTTATTGCGGTTTTCAATCTGCTGGGGCGTTAGCCTGCCGCTCTTTAATGCGTCGGCCTCCCCTACGGATCCGGCACAACGTTCAAAGGAGTCAAAATCGGTGCCCATATCCAGAAGGTTGCCGTCGCCATCGGTGATGGACAGGTCCAGAGCTAGCCCGAAATTATGGAGACCGCCTTTTATGGGGGACGAAACATAGGCGGAGTATGCGGTGCCCTGGACTGTTTTCTTGAGGGCGGCCTGAGCGTATATCGGGCGAGAAGCGTCGAAGATTACCAGCTGGGAACCCGGCATAGTTTTCCTCATGTAGGCGATGCTCTTTTGGAGCATCGCAAAAGCTTCCTTGCGGATAAAGGCCCGCTGTTCCCCGCAGTACAAATCGTGACCCGTTACGTTGTTAAAAGTCCCGTAACGTAAGTCCATGCGGACTCCGTCCAAGTTTGTAATCTCCACCAGGTCCTTGCTTTTTTCCGCATAGGCAATCCAGCGTTTGACTTCTTCGCAAAAGCGCTTAGGTTCCGCGGGCTTTGGCGGGACAAACAAGCTGTCCGTAGGGTGAGCCGCACACGCACCCGCCAGCAGGAAAAACACCAATGTCGAAAGCAGAATTTTCACCGCCCACCGCTCATAGCTCACAGCCCATTGCTCACAGCTCTTTATTAAATCCCCAGCATGACTTCCACGCCGAATTGTACGTAGAGGCCCATGCCCTTGGCGATGAAGGGGACCAGGTCGTAGCCGTTGGTGACGTTCTTGTCGTCATCGCGGGTGACCCAGGAGCGTTCGCGGCCGTTCTCGGAGCCCAGGAATTCCAGGGCATCCACGCCCAGGTTGGCGAAGATGTTATCCACTTCCAGGTAGAAGCGGGCGCTGCGGAAGAAGGACTTCTTGCCCTTCAGATCCAGGTTCACGCGGAGGTCCGTGCGATACAGGTCGGTGAACTTGTTGTAGTCCTTGAGGCAGCGGGTGCCGTTCTCGCGGGTCTGAGAATTGGTGGGAGTAATCTCGTAGTAGTACAGCGGGCGATGCAGTGCAGCGTGATGCGTGAGGATCACGGACACGATGGAGTCCTTGCGCGGGTAATAACGGAAATGGGACACGATGTCAAAGCGGGAGTTGGCTTCCCACGGGAGGGACTTGCCGCCATCCAGTTCGTACTCGCCATAGACGGAGCTTACGTTGGTCGCCATGGAGAAGTGATGGCTGGTCTTGAATTCAAGATTGCCGGAAGCGCCCATGACCCAGGCGTAATCCACGGGAGTGATGTCCTTGTACTGGGCGTAGGCCTTGGGCATCGGCAGCAGAGGATCCACGTAGTAGCGGCCAAAGACCGCGCCCTGACCCACGATGTACTTGGAGTTGTAGCCCAAGCCCACCTTCGCGGAGGCGCCGGTTTCCAGGCGGCCCGTCAGTTCGCCGTCATCCAGATAGGGCTTCCAGTCGCCGCGGTAGGCAGCGTTTGCAAACAGGCGCCAGTAGGCGGTGTCCACCTTGGAAAGATTCTGCTCGAAATCCAGGGAGACCGTAGGAGCGGCGTCATGTTCGCCCCAGTCGGCCACAGCACCTACGGAGAAAATTTCCTGAGAGTAGTCCTGCTTCCAGTTGAAGCGACCCACGCCGGAGAGAACGCCAGTCTGATAGTCTTCGCTAACAGGAGCACCAAAGCCGGGGTATTCACGTTCCAAAATATGGTGTTCGTAAAGCAGCGCGCCGCTCAGGTTTGCGCCAAAAAGTTTTTCGTCGTACTTCTTATCCAGGCCGCCGGTAATAGTCGTGTGGGTCTGTTCGTAACCGTCGATGAACGTCTGGTTGGCAGCGGAGTTGGCAGTATTGCGGAAGCCGATGGTATCGCGAAGAGTATCGCTCAAGTATTCGCGGACGATGCCGCCGTGGAAGCTCGTACCAAAGCGGGAATCGTACTCCAGGCCCACCACCAGATAGTTCTGCTCGCCGGAGATAATGTCGATGTTGTTCACTTCTGCGTAGGAAGTAGAAGTGTCCTGGCTAATGCTATACACGTCGGAGCTATAGAGGGTGCGGATGGCCCAGGTGTTGCCCAAGGAATCGGACCCGTTAAACTGGGCGTAAACATCGAAGGCTTCCAGATCGAAGGGATCGGAATTCTTGACCTTACATTCCTTGCAGTCGTCGGAGCGCTTGCGGAACTCGGTGAAGAACTTTTCGCCCAAGTTCTTGAGCATCTCCGCATCCAGGCGGCGGAAGGCAAAGCGGAAACTATCCCAGAACATCCAGGGAGCGTCCACCACAACTTCCTGCATGGTAATGCCGGCGGCGCCCTTCAGGCCCCATTCCCCCGCGGTTTGTTCCGGCAGGTATTGGACGGAAGTTGCCAGGCCCTGCCCGATAGGACCTTCGCCGTAATGATCATGAATTTCGATGCCGCTCAAGATATGCGGATTCACGATGGAGAGATTTCCCGGAAAGCCAACATCCAGATGGCGCATATTGGGAATGCGGAGGCGGCCCAAATGATAGGCAACGTCACTGGCGCGGGAGCCATCGTAATACAACGCGCTACTAAAATCTTTCTGTCCGGAGATACCCGGCATCTGGCTTAAATGTTCCGTCAGGTCGAAGCGCATGCCCGCTGCATCTTCCAGCTTGTCCAGATTAATCTTGCGTTCCACGTTCCATTGAACTTTTTCCGCACCGCCTCCAATGATGGTGCTGGCGCCCAAGTTGCGCACGTTAGTACTGAGGGTCACCACCATGTCGAAGAGATCCGCGAAGTCCTGCAGTTCCACTAGGACACTGTCGAAACCATCCTTCTTGAAAACCAGCGATGCATTGGAAGCACTGACCGTATATTCGAAGCGGCCTTGGGAATTCGTCTCGCCCACGGACTTGCCGGAAGCATACGTGATGGAAACACCCTTAATAGGCAGGTCCGTTTCCGCTTCCAGAACCACACCGGAAATCAACGTGGGGGTCGCAGCGAAAACAGCGCAGACAGCAAAGAGAACGCAAATTACGGAACGAAACATCATGCGTTCAAATTAGAATTTTAACCGCAAAGGCGCACACCCCAAACCCAGCGGAAAACGTCCAACTCAGCATATTTTATATTTTCGACGTATGTTAGACGTTCTTTTAGTGCAGATGGAATCCGTTTTAGGTGACCCAGCAAGTAGCAAGGTCAAGAATTTTGACAAAGTCAAGAAATTGCTGGCCGGCGTCGGGTCCGCCGCAGGTTCCGTCGGGTCCGCCGCGAATAGCGTTGGGTCGGCTGCAGGATGCAAGTGTCCCCGCCTGATACTTCTGCCGGAAATGTTTAACGTAGGTTATATTCCTCAGGATTGCGCCACACTCGCGGAGACCCCCGCCAACAGCGAAACCGAGATATTCCTTCGGGAAATCGCAAAGGCATCCGGAAGCGTCGTGCTGGGAGCATACATCGCAAAGAACGCAGACGGCAGTCTAGGCAATCACTCTTGCGCCATCCTTCCCGATGGAAACGTCGCCGCAAGTTACAATAAGGTTCACCCCTTCTTTCCGGAACTCAAGCGCGGTTTTGCCGCCGGCGAGTCCGTTAATTTATTTGAGATAGGCGGTTGGAAGATCGCTTCCGTCATCTGTTACGACGTGCGGTTTCCGGAACTGTTCCGCGATGCAGTCAAGAGGGGCGCTAACCTCATAACAGTTCAGGCGGCATGGCCTCTTGTCCGCAAGGAACATTGGGTTACCTTGCTCAAGGCCCGCGCCATCGAGAATCAGGTGTACATCGCCGCCGTCAATGGAGTCTCCCCCTCGGAACAAGACCCCACGAAGCGTCTGGCCGGCACCTCCATGCTCATTGACCCGCAGGGAAACGTCATCACCTCCGGTTCTGACCATCAGGAAGAAGTCATCCGCGGGCAAGTGACGCTGGCCCCGCTGGAAAAGTACCGCCAGGAATTCCCCGTCCTGCAAGGCATCGCCCCGCAGGTTGGTTCGTAAGGTGGTCGCCCCGTGAAGATCGTTCTCGTCATTCCCCCGCAGGCCGCCACGCAAAATCAAGAACGTCAGGGCAGCGTGTTAGGTTGTTTCCGCGACGGCTCCCTCCTCATCGACGGCAAGGACGGCAAGAAGCCCGCCCAATTCTATTTAACCCCGAAGGACAACTTCCCCTGGGGTCAATTCATCGAGAAAATGCTGGTAGGCTGGCAGCTCGCCAATATGGAAGACATCCCGCCGGAATTCCGCCCTCAAAAACGCCTCCCGCAGTTCGTTCTAGACGGAATCCTCCAGGAAACCCAGGCCAACCAGCTGAAAATCCTCGCCACCCTCAGGCAGCAAGGCTATTTCAGCCCCCTACCGCAACCCAAAGCGAAATAAGGCCGCATTTCAGGGTTACCGCAAGCACCGCAGGGGTATTTCGGGGCCCCCGCACTGCATTTCAGGGTCCTCGCGACGCCCGTTTTCCCGAAAACGTAGTGCAAAACCTCGCAAACATCAATATTCGCACTACGATTTTCGCAAAATTCAGGACAAGTTAATTTGTAGGCTAGTGCGATAGTTGTAATCTTTTGTTTTTTGCACTAGTCCACTAGTGCAAAAAGAGGATAATACCCGTTTCCAACACTACGCCACCCAAGGGATTTCCCTTTGCAAGGCAAAAACCCTAGTGCAAAACCCGTGTTTTTTTAGCATTTGCACTACGAAATCCCGAAAACACCTGTTTTTAACACCCGCGCGCCACCCAAAGCCCCCCGCGAGAACCAGCGCGGCACCCTGCGCCCACAAAAAAAGGGCCCCCAGGGGGCCACTTTTAAAGGATCAGCATTCCGTCGCCGTAGCTAAAGAGTTTCAGCTGATTCTCCACGGCCATCTTATAAGCGGCCAGCGTGTTTTCACGTCCATAGAACGCGGACACCAGAAGGATCAGGGAACTCTTGGGCCAGTGGAAATTGGTCAGCAGCCCATCCACAATCTTGTAGCGGTAACCCGGATAGAAGAACGCATGTGTGACGCCCGCCTGAGCCCGCACCACGCCATCCTCAGATGCAATGGTTTCCACCACGCGAGTGCTTGTAGTACCCACGGTCACCACGCGGCCGCCTGCAGCCTTTGCCTTATTGATAATGTCGGCGTTTTCCTGAGTCAGCTCGTAGTGTTCCCCGTGCATCTTATGCTGGGTGAAATCCTCTACGGAAATATTCTGGAAGGTGCCAGGCCCCACATGAAGTGTCACTTCGGCGACGTACACGCCCTTCGCCTTTAACGCGTCCAGCATTTCCTCACTGAAGTGGAGGCTAGCCGTCGGTGCGGCCACTGCGCCAGAATACTTCGCGAAAATAGTCTGATAGGCCTTCTTGTCTTCTTCGTCATCCGGACGGTTTATGTAGGGCGGCAGCGGGACATGACCTTGAGCATTCATGACCGCTTCCAACTCGATGGGCGTAACCGCAAAACGCAGCACGCGGCTACCATCTTCGTTGATGGATTCCACCGTAGTCTTCACGCCGGCGATGATCAACTCGCGGCCAACCTTAAAAGCCTTGCCCGGGCGGACCTGCGCCTCATAACGGGCCTCGCCCGAGGGAGCAGGAATCATAGCCTGAACCAGCAGGGTTTCCACTTCCCCATCGTGCATAGTCTTGCCGTACAATCGGGCGGGAATCACCTTCGTGTTGTTCACCACCAGACAATCGCCAGCCCTAAAAAGATCCACAATTTCGGGAGCCTTCATAATGCGGCGCTCGCCGCCATTTTTAGGGCAGTGCAAAATGCGGGTCTTGCCCTTACCAGCAGTTCGGCTGGCAATCAGTTCCGGCGGAAATTCAAAGCTGTAATCAGAAAGATTGTGTTCCATAGCCAACGCTTAATCGTCCATCTCTGCTAAAGTCTTCTTCAACATTTCCTTGATTTCATCCTTCAAGGAAGCGGGCTTCAAGATCTTCACATCGGGAGAAACGCCCAACAGCCAAGTCTTGAAATCCGGAGTCAAGCGCAACTTCAGATCCACAATCATGTTGCCATCCTTATCCATACGGCGCATAGCTTCCGGCGTAAAGTGCGAACGTTCAAACTGCGTCTGCAGCCATTTGTTCTTCACCAGCAGGGAAACTTCCTCCGGCTTCATCTTGGGATCCGTATACTTTCCAAATGCATGCTTGTAATGCAGACCTGCGTCAAAAGCAATCTTCTGGAACGCCGTGTTGGTTTCTTGAACGTTAATGATATTTTCAAAAAGGAAATTCTTGAAAATGCCGGTGGTTTCGTAGGTTTCATCCGCCGCAACTAGATACAATGTATCCATACGCATAATGATCTTCACCGGACGCAGTTCAAAAATACTGGGCTCAGCCTCGTGAGAGGACGGCTTGTAGGAAATCTTGACCATGAAGTGATCGTGGATTGCCTTCAGCACGCGGTTGATGCTGGTGGTCTGCAGTTTGTTGTCGCTGAAGGGACCGTAATCCAGGATGTAATCCGGGTCGGTGGTAATGGCTTCGGGCTTGAACTCATCGGGATTTGTCGTACTCAGCTGCTCGATGATCCGATCCACCAATTTCACATTCTTGATGTCTTGTGCGTTGGCGCCGGACATGTTCTTCTTGATTTTTTCCAGCTGCTTCACCACGGTCTGATTGAGGTTCACTTCCCTGTCAGTTTGAATAACATAATAAGTCTGGCCATTTTCCTTGGTGCGGCGCAGGCCGCAGTTTTCCTTGGTCAAAACTTCAAGATGGCGAAACACCGTACGGGGGCCGCAGTCCAGCAAATTTGCCAGCTGAGTCACAGTCATCTTGGTTTTCAAAAGACTCTTGATTGCGTTAATTTTTTCGTATCCAGTTGCCATTGAGACACCTCAAATTTATACCTGTCGCAGACGGTTATCCACCGCAGTCGTCACCGCCTTCTTCATCACAGAAAGAGACGCCAACTGCTTTTGGAATGTGGTATGGACAAAACCTTCCAGCAAGAATTTTTTCTGGGAGAAGGAAACTTTAATACACGTATCCTGGAGCATGGAATGCAAGGCCAAATCCGCTTCGATCTGTTTGCACAGCAAGTCATTTTCCATGGCATCGTCGGGAATCCTTTCGATGCGACAATTCAAATCCATGACCCCGGGCAATTCAGCCAATTTGTTTTCCAAATCCTTGGAATAATATTTTTCCGCACAACGGGCGTCCACTTCGACCTTGCCGGCACGGACCGTTACGTGATAATCGAACAATCTAGACGAGGGCTGCTCCAATTGAGTCAGGACAAAGCGTTCAATCTGCGCGTCCGTTGCGTAATCCTCGGGCTGAATCTTCACGAAGTCAACGCAGCCACGAACCTTAGGAAGGCTGTTGATGCACGCCACCATCGCACGTTTGATGGACAAGTTCTTGGTGAAGCCGTTTAGGAAAACAATACCGCGGCTGGAGTCCAGAGTAATATTGCCCACTTCCTGAGGGAACACTTGAGTCAACTTACCGCGGACCATTTCAAGCATTTTGTCGTTGGGCATATTCTGGACCGCATCGGGCAAGGTAATCAACACCAGGATGCCATCCTTCAGGAGCACCGCCAGCTTATCCTTCTCCCCATCCCACACAAGACCGACGGCAACGCCAAACTGATCTCGTATGGTGTGATAGATGTGATCGCCAATCAGCGTCTGGGCACTCTGGGCAGGCAACAGACGGTAGCCGCCGGGAGCCTCTTCCTGCTGGATTTCCACTTTGGGACATTCCACCGTCTGGACCGGTCCGTTATCGTAAAAGATGTTCACCACATCCTTGTCCGGCGCATGAAACACACTCTTGACGACGCAGGGTTTCTGCGCACCCTTAAAGTAAAGCCAGTTCCCAGGAATAATGCGGTTTACACCGAAAACCTTGGAGTAATCCTGGTTCACCTGATCGGGTCTGCAGAAAACGAATTCGTTGGAGAAAGCTACAAAGAGCGTCTGGCATCCATTGCAGGTACACAGCAGCGGAATGTTCGCTTCCATTCCCCCAAGGGTCGTATACATCTCGCGGGCATAAATGCCGTGGTCCGTCACCTGCTGGCAACGGCGGCAGAACAGCCTATGAGTGTACAACTTATGAGGGAACTGATTCTTCATGTTTTTTCCAGGTCGCCGAGCTCGCCGAGGTGATTAGCCCATCAGGGGCAGAGCCACGTCGATACGGCGGAGGGTTTCTTCCTTACCCAGCAGTTCGAAAAGTTCCCACAGGCCAGGACCAGCGGTAACGCCAGACACAGCCAAACGAGGAGCGCCCACCAGTTCGCCCACCTTGTGGCCGATACGTTCTGCGAGAGCGTAGAATTCCTTTTCGATCACCGGAGTCTTGAAATCTTCGATGGAAGCAAGCATGTCGCGAACCTGCAGGCACAGAGCCTTGGAGCCTTCGCCGAAGTGCTTCTTGGCGCCCTTTTCGTCGTAGGTTTCCGGAGCCTTGAAGAAGTAGGTGGACATTTCAGCCAAATCCTGGACGAAGTGTGCACGAGGCTTCAGGTTCTTAACGATTTCCAGGAGACGTGCTTCCGGTTCGTTGGACAGGTCAAAGCCCTTGGCGGCAAGGCCTTCCTTCATGATAGAGAGGAGAGCTGCGTCGTCGCACATGTGAATGTGCTGGCCGTTCATCCACTGCAGTTTCTTTTCGTCGAACATAGCGGACTTGGGATTGATGCGTTCCAGCTTGAAGGCATCGATCATTTCCTGCAGCTTCATGACTTCGCGGTCGTCACCCGGATTCCAGCCCAGGAGAGCCAGGTAGTTCACGAGAGTTTCGGGCAGGTAGCCCAGATCGCGGAAGTCACCGACGGAAGCGGCACCCTTACGCTTGGAAAGCTTACCGCCGTTCTTGTCGAGAATCACCGGCAGGTGGCACCATACAGGAGGTTCCCAACCGAAAGCCTTGTACAGCAATTCGTGCTTGGGAGTAGAAGAAATCCATTCGTCACCACGGAGCACATGAGAAGTACCCATCAGGTGGTCGTCCACAACAGATGCAAAATGATAAGTGGGATAGCCGTCGCGCTTGATCAAGACCAAGTCGTCCAGCAGTTCGTTCTGGTAAGCAATGTGACCGCGGATCACGTCATCGAATTCGGTAACGCCAGTTTCGGGAACCTTGAAGCGGATCACAGCCTTTTCGCCAGCGGCAATGCGGGCTTCAGCTTCTTCGCGGGAAATGCTACGGCAGTGACGGTCATAACCAGTCACAGAAACGCCGGCCTTTTCCTGTTCGGCACGAACTTCCTGCAGGCGTTCTTCGGTGCAGAAGCAGTAGTAGGCGTCGCCGGAATCCAGCAACTTCTTGATCTGTTCGTTATAGATAGCCAGACGATCGCTCTGGAAGTAAGGACCGCAGCTGCCTTCGCAACCCGGACCTTCGTCCCACTGGAGGCCCAACCACTTCAGGTCGCGCATCAGGTCGTGGAGCGCAGTTTCGTTATAGCGCTTACGGTCGGTATCTTCGATACGCAGGTAGAAAACGCCACCCATAGCCTTTGCAAAGAAGTAGTTGTAAATAGCAGTACGGGCACCGCCAACGTGGAGGTAGCCAGTGGGGCTAGGGGCAAAACGTACACGGACCGGACGCTTATTATTGCAGCAATCGCACATATTTCATTCCTTTGTGTCCCCGCAGAATTCCAGGTCTTGAATTTTTTGACAGGATTTCGTCGCGAGGGTCCCGCGGGGCTGCCGCGGGGTTAAATTTTTCTGTGACAAAATTTAGCAACTTTCTACAAACGCTCAGCCCGCAGTTTTTTTACAAGAGGGCCATAACGCACTACACAAAATGTAAAGTTCAATCACTTGCTATGCAAGCCCACCAACCTTATAGCTGTTGTTTCTTATTGACTGTCAACAAGTTGGCATATTTGTTGCTATCTTTTTTTGCATATGTTCTATTCATAGCGAGTTAGGCGTTTGCGCCACCCGCACAACCAAAAGGTTCAAAATGGAAGCTTTTACCGCTTTTCTAGATACCATTGACGGTTATGTCTGGGGAATTCCCCTGATCCTGATCGTTCTCTTTGTCGGTTTCCTCTTAACCATCCGCTTGGGCTGCCTGCAGGTCATGAACCTGCCCAACGCCCTCCGCTACATGCTGCACAACGAAAAGGGCGGCGAAGGCGAAGTCTCTAGCTTTGGCGCACTCTGCACCGCACTTGCCGCTACCATCGGTACGGGTAACATCGTGGGTGTTGCAACCGCAATCGGTACCGGCGGACCCGGCGCTCTCTTCTGGATGGAAGTGGCCGCATTCCTGGGCATGGCCACCAAGTATGCCGAAGGTTTGCTGGCTGTGAAGTACCGCTCCATGGATAAGGACGGCAAGGTTCTGGGCGGCCCCTTCTTCTACATTGAACACGGTCTTAAGGAACGCTTTGGCTGGAACATGAAGTGGCTCGCTACCTTGTTCGCCATCTTCGGTGTTTGCGCCGGCGTCATGGGCATCGGTACTATCACTCAGGTGAACGGCATTACCAGCGCCATGGCTCGCCTGACTCCCAACGCTTCTGAATTCGTGAACATCGGCGGTAACTCCGTCAGCATCACTACCGCAATCGCAGGCGTATTCGTCACCGCTTTCGCCGCATTCGTGATCATCGGCGGTTTGAAGCGCATCGCCAAGGTTTCTACCTACATCGTTCCCGTGATGGCCATCCTTTACATCGTGGCTTGCGTGCTGTTGCTCCTCCTGAACTTCTCTCACATTTCTGAAGCCATCGAAACTATCGTGAAGGCAGCTTTCAACCCCAGCGCAGTAACCGGCGGTGTGGTGGGCACCATCTTTATCGCCATGCAGAAGGGTATCGCCCGCGGCATCTTTAGTAACGAAGCTGGCCTTGGCTCTGCACCTATTGCAGCTGCAGCCGCAAAGACTAAGGAACCTGTCCGTCAGGGTCTTGTCTGCATGACCGGTACTTTCTTTGACACCATCATCATTTGTACCATGACGGGCCTTGCCATTGTGGTCTCCGGCGCTTGGGACCCGAAGCTTGGCCTTGAAGGCGTGAACATCACTATGGAAGCATTCTCCCGCGGCTTGGCAATTATCCCCGGCGGTGCAATGATTGCTCCTTACTTCCTGGCAATCGCCCTGGTGTTCTTTGCATTCACCACCATTCTCGGCTGGGCTTACTATTCTGAAAAGTGCCTGCAGTACCTGATTGGCCGCAAGAACCACAAGGCAATCCTCACCTACCGCTGGATTTACATCTTGGCAATCTTCGTAGGCCCCTACCTGACCGTAAGTGCTGTGTGGACCTGCGCAGACATTTTCAACGGCCTCATGGCATTCCCCAACCTGGTGGCCCTGATTCTGTTGAGCGGCATTGTGGCTCTGGAAACCAAGGACTTCCTGGACCGTTTGCACGACGGCAAGGTAGGCGAATAAACACCGGCTAGATCGTCGCGGGCTCCGCCGCAGATTTTTATTCCGCAGGAATAATAAGCAAGTGATAAAAAACAGATGGTGATGAACCATCTGTTTTTTTATTAAAGCTTCGCTTTTAAAGGATAACGTTCTGGATAGAATATTGAATCAAAGGAAATGTCTTCATCCAAAGACTCCCATCTTAATCCAAAATCCCCAACAGAAAAATCATTCCGCAAAGAATCCTCAGCCTGATTCAATCGAGGAAAGTCCGAAAAGGAAAGCGTTGCAAGAGAGCCATCTCCTGCAGTCAATTCTATTCCGTCACTTACAAGACGAATATTTTTCAAATCGCTTTTCTTCATTTTTCCTTTCCAAAATACTTAATCCATTCGTGTTCGAAAATAGTCTTATTCTCTTCCACAATAGACTCCGCAAGTTTCAAATCCTTTGGTTTAAGACCATCATTCGACGTCAAAGATACGTTACCATCCTGAATATCAAATTTTGCCATTCCATCAGCATTTTCGACATGAATGTGAACGGGTTCATGCTCTGCTGAATAGAAAAAGAACCTTAAACCAAAAATTTTTAAAAGCGTGGGCAAATACCACCTCCTTAAGATAAGTTATAGACATAAGCCTGTCAAGGCTAGGCAAGAGAGAACCTCCCACCTATTTCTATACACGTTCTAATGGGTGGATTTATTTGAATTATTTTCGTAAAAAGATTTAAACAAGAAAATTGTCCAAAAGAAAATTGCTGAACCATAAACATTTTCTACCTTGTAGCACACATTTCATCAAGCTCTTTCAGGCGGTTTTTATGGATAAGAAGTTTGCAGTGGTTTTGCCCGCAGGTGGCTTAGGCAAGCGTATGGGCGGAAACATCCCCAAGCAGCTGATGCTCATGGGCGGCAAGCCAGTGTATCGCTACTGTCTGGAAACCTTCCTGCAGATGGACGAAATTGCCGAAGTCGTCATGGCCGTACCTGCCGACTGGAAAAGCCATTTTGAAAACGAGCTTTTCGGATCGGCAGCAGACAAGAACTGCGCCAGCCTCACTCCAGAAATGCGGGCCAAGCTGAAAATTGTTGTGGGCGGTGCAGAACGCTGGCAGTCCGTAGAAAATGGCGTCAACGCCCTGACCAGTTCCGCAAAGTACGTTCTCGTACATGACGTTGCCCGCCCCTTCATCAGCAGGGAAATCATTCTGGACGTCTGCCGCACTCTTGTGGAGAAGGGTGCTTGCCTGGTGGCAAAACCCGCCGTAGATACCATTAAAATTGCCGTTGACGGACAAGTCCAGAAAACCATCGACCGCAATACCGTCTGGATGGCCCAGACCCCACAGGCCGCCCGCATTGACGTACTTAAGACTTTGTACAAACGAATTGCCGCAGAGCCCCTGAACTTTGTCCCCACCGACGAGGCTAGCATCCTGGAATTTTTTGGCGAACCGGTCTATATCGTGAAGGGCGCCGCCATGAACGACAAGCTAACCACCCCCGAAGATTTCGAACGTTTCGCAACCTTCGCCCATTTTTATTAAATTCGTATTTGAGGGATTTGTTTTGGGCCAACTCAAGCATCGTGGTTTTTGGATATGAGCTTTTTTAAAGTCGCAAAAATTGTAAGCGCTCTGGCCATGGCTTCTTTTGCAAGCCAGACCGTCTCCGTGTTCGTCAAGGATCCCAGCGAACTGCAAAACCTGCAGCGAAACCTGGAAAGTCTCAAGCTGGAGATGGGTGCAGAAAATCCCCAGCTGGACAATTTGCTCTCCCGGGCAAAGAAAATCGCCGAGATGAACGACCGCTGCTCCATGATTTCCATCAACGACGTGTTGGACGAGGAATGCGGACATTTCTATTCCATCGACCTTCCCGAATTTGAAAACCAGTACATGGAAGTAACCGGCGAAGTGCGACTGAGTACCGTAAAGATGGGAAACTCCCTGGCGGAAAGAACGGAGCAGATTCAAGTTTGTGCAAATGCACTTGGAGGCATTCTGGTATCCAAGGATAGGCTTTTGAAACTGAGCGGCAACGTGGACCTGGAACCTCTTGACTTGGAAGGTGCATTTGACGCCACCTACGATTTCAACTTGTACTACGATGAGGTCTTAATGAACCAGCAGAAAAGCCTGCTGGACCGCTGGGTAGATAAGTGCGGCGAAGTCGTCGTCCGAAAGGCTCGCGATGAATTTGCACCTCTTTTCGTAGACCGGATCAACGTCATAAACGATTCCCTGGAAAAGAGCAGCGCCAACGTGAAAATCGTTCTTGAACCGGAATATCTGGACTTTTACTTAGACCTTAACAAGAACGTGGCAGGAGCTTATTACCTAAACGGTGCGGAGCTCTTTAACGTGGCATCCTTACCTACCGGCAGAAACTTTTCCCATGTGATCGTCAACATTCTGGACCAACAAGTTCAGCTGCCTTTAGGTACCAGCGGAAAAATGCAGAACTTTAGAGGCCGCGTAGAATTCACCGCCGCCTACCAGGAAAAGGACCTTATGGGCCGTTGGTTCTGGGGCAACAAGAAAGCGATCAACCGTGCCAAGGTAAAGGGAGAAATCACCTCCAACGCCATTGTCGGCGATTCTACTAAGCCCGCCCCCATCGTCAAGAAATTAGCATCCAGAGATTCCACTGCCCTAGTGCCCTCTGTGGCAGACTCAACGGAACAGGAAAACGGCAAGAACACTGCCGCCAGCGATGCAGCCAAGGACGCTTCCGCACAGGACAAGGGAAGCAAGAAATCCTGGATTCCGCCCGCTATCGCAGGGGCTGTCATGATTGGCGGTGGCGTCATGGCCGCAGTCTTCAACAGCAAGGCCAAGAAGGAAAGCGAAAAGAAAACGCTTACCCGTAAAGAATACGACGACCGTTGTGATAAGATTGAAAACGCACAGACGTTGCGCGCCGTTGGTTTTGGTATAGCCGCCGTGGGCCTTGTAGGCGTAGGCGTCACACTGCTTTTCTAAGGAGAGGATGATATGAAATTGAACCACCTAGTCCTCGCAACCACCCTCGTCGCACTTGTAGCCTGCACCGACTACCTGGACGACTTTCAGGACAAGTATGACAATGGTAACGCCTTCGCAGAAATTTCTAGCGACAGCGACAATGGTGACGACGACGGCAGCAGCGACAGCAAACTCAGTTCTTCCAGCAAGGGCAACGACGATGCCGATTCTTCCAGCAGTAAGAGCAGTTCCAGCAGCGTCGCAGACCAAGAGAACCTTTGCAAGGGCGGAACCGTTATTTATGATTACAAAGTGCAAGGAAAACTAGGGTTTGATTTGCAGTTTTTTAGGTCAGATTATTCCTCAACTTTGCCAGAAAACGAACGTGGAATTGTTTTTTCAAGCTCAGAAGAAAAAGATTACGCAGGCTTCCGATGGAACGGAAGTTACGACGTTTCATCATGGGAAGGCATTTGCATAGAATATACAACGGACAAAGACGTTTCTCTTTATCTTGGCGACAGCGAAAAAACAGAAAAGGTCAATCTATCTGCAAACGACAATTTCAAAGAAATCAAATGGGACGACCCTGCATATAAAGAAAATATTTCATTCAATGATTTTAGAAAGTTCTTTTTTGACTTCTCCGATGAAATAAACATGGTCATTTCCAGGATTACGACCATCGCTGAGGTAGACACGAGCGCCAATAGCCCCACCCTCGATACAACTCCTTGTAAAGGTTCAATAATTTACGATGCTTCTGAAGCTCCAAATTATAATGTTTTTGGATATGGATTCGTAGTATACGATCCCCTTTCCGAAAAAGAGGCTAGTTCTAATGGTATAACATCAAATCTTTCTCAAAGCGGCTCTTTGGCGATGCAGTTGGCAACAGAAGACAAACCCGTGAACATTCAATCTTGGGGCGGTTTCTGCGTAGAATACTCTAGCGAAGGAAGTATAAGCGCAGATGTAGTCAGTCCATTTGTTGGACTTGAAGCCTCCTTAATTTACAAAGAAAAGCCAAGTACAAATGGTGTAAAAAGTTCATTCAGGTGGTCATGGAATGAAAATGAAGGTTTGATGGAGAAACAAAAAGACAATGGCGTGTCAGACGGATTTTCAATAGAAAAGGTAGAATCAATCAATTTTACCAGCCATTCAAGCAATAGCTCTATAACCATTCATAAAATCACAACATTGAATTCCGATGTTCATTTCAAATGCGACGCTCGGAAATTTTCCCAAAGGGCAGAAGTATCTTCAATGCATTCACCATCTGGTCATCCACAGGACCAATAGGCAGAATAACTCCATCCAACGACAAATACGATATTACATTGTCGGGAGGCAATTCCGCAACTCCCGATAATGAAGAAGCTATTAAGCAAGAACTAGCAAATGCCCATGGTTTCTGCATGGAATATTCTTCAGACAACTATTTCCTGCTGTCACTTACCCAGTACGAAAAAAGCAACAAAAGAACAAACAATTATGCTGAACGCGAAGTTGGTAAGGGAAATCAAAGGGTTGTATTTGTGCTATGGGATGAATTAAAAGAGCAGTTCACTAATTTTGACCCCCAAGAGAAACATATGTTAGAACTCAGTGCCCCAGAAAACGGCGTAGATGCAACAAACATAACGATCAGCCGAATGACGCTGCTTGACTAAAAAAGCAAACACAAAGAAAATGATGGGAATGTATTTACAAAATAGTTAGCTTTAACTAACTTTAAGTCATCGGAAGGAGGGTCACATGTCAGCCTTATCTCAATACCATGACTTAATCTTGTGCGTCGTTTCCGCCCTGGAAGCAAGAGATTCCTACACCAGTTTCCATTCCTCCCGCGTAGCGGAAATGGTGGAAGCCCTATGCAAGTTCCTTGGCATTTCAGGCGATCAGGAAGAACTATTCCATATTTCGGCACACTTGCATGACGTTGGGAAAATCGGTATCCGAGATGACGTTCTTTTAAAAGCAGGACGATTGAATGATGAAGAATGGGAAATCATGAAATCCCATTCTTTGCAAGGTTACGAAATTTTACGGAAGGCAAAGCTATTTGAGGACGTAGCCATCATTGTACGCGGACACCACGAACGCTGGGGCGGTAAAGGTTATCCCGATGGTCTGTCCGGCGCAAACATTCCCCTGGGTTCAAGAATTATCGCAATCGCCGATTCCATCGACGCCATGATTTCAGATCGTCCCTATCGCAAGGGAATGGACGTTTCTATATGCCGTTCAGAAATTGAAAAGAACGCCGGAATCATGTACGATCCCGACGTAGTTAAAGTCGCATTAGAAAACTGGGAAGAATTAATTAAGGCAGGAACTGCCATCTGCACGATGCAGAAATAATTAGGTTCTCAGTTTCGTCATGCTCTTGGCGCATATGGCCATGGTTGAAGCATTGTGCAAGAATGCCGACGTGGTGGGAGAAAGAAATCCGAAGAAACCGCCCGCAAGTAGCCCCGTATTAAAGGCGACGATGAACTTGTAGTTGGTCTGAATTCGATTCATCAACTTTTGGCTAAGAACGCGAAGTTCTGCCAAATCTTCTAGATTTTCTCCTCGGAGAGTTACGTCCGCAGTTTCTCGGGCAATATCAGAAGCGTCACTCATGGCAACAGAAACATTGGCTGCAGCCAGGGCGGGAGCATCGTTGATACCGTCCCCCACCATAATCACCCGCTTGCCTTCTGCTTTCATGCGTTCCACATAATTGTGCTTATCTTCGGGCAAAACCTGCGCGTAGAACGTGTCTATCCCAAGAATTTGAGCGGTACGTTCTGCAGCCTTGTGGCTATCGCCTGTTATCATGACCACATTCTTGATGCCCGTTTCCCGCAGGCGCTTGATAGCCACGGCAGCCTCTTCTCGCGGGGGATCGCTAATGCACAGAACACCGGCCAACTTTCCGCCAATGCCCAGGTAAATGACAGAAGCAGCACCGCCCTCGGAATCAATGCGGGATTGCTGTTCCGCCGTCATGGTCACGCATTCGTCTTCTATCACAAAATGTCTGCTACCGATAACAGCGCGTTCGCCATTCAAGGCAGTTGCAATGCCATGGGCCACAATGTACTTCACATCCGCATGTTCTTCGGCGTGGTCGATGCCACGTTCCGCAGCACCGTTTACAATAGCGCGAGCCATACTGTGGGGGAAATGTTCCTCAATGCAGGCTGCTATTTTCAAGATTTCATCTTCAGCGCGACCATCAAAGGCAATCACCTTCTGAAGTTTCGGTTCCGCCTTGGTCAAGGTTCCGGTTTTATCGAAAACGATGGTATCTGCCAGGGCGAATTCTTCTAGATACTTGCCTCCCTTTACCGTCATATTCCTGTCCGCGGCTTCCCGCAGTGCAGAAATAACAGAAATGGGAGTGGAAAGCTTAATGGCACAGGAATAATCCACCATCAAGATGGAAACGGCCTTGGTAATGTTTCGAGTAAACAGGAGCGTCAATCCAAAGCCAAGGAAACTGAAGGGAACAATGCGATCCGCCAAATGTTCCGCACGGCTCTGGATACCAGCCTTCAGATCTTCGCTATGGTCAATCAGCTCAATAATCTTCTGGATTTTGGTATTGCCATTTACCGCACGGACCTTCACCACAATGGAACCTTCGTCCAAAATGGTGCCTGCGAAAACAGTTTTCCCTTCATTCTTGAGAACAGCCCTGGATTCCCCTGTCATGGTAGATTCGTTGACAAAAGCTTCGCCTTCAACGACGGTTCCGTCCACAGGAATCATGGCACCGGAACGGATGCGGACCATGTCATCCACCTGAACATTCTTCAGATCCACTAACGTGTCTACGCCATCCTTTACGACCCAGACCTTGTCCACCTTAACCGCAAGGCTGCCTGTAAGTGCCGTGCGGGTACGTGCCTTGGTGTAGTCCTCCAGCAAGCCAGAAACACCTAGCAGGAACATGACCGTACCTGCAGACTCGTAATTTTTCTGGAGCATGGACGCACCGATGGCGGCACCGTCCAAGACATCGACCGTCAAATGCCCGCTTGCCAGTGTCGACAAACCCTTGGCCACATATTTGAGGCCGCGAAAAACGGTAATTGCCGTACGGATGGGCAGCGGAACAAACCATCGCATCAGATAGCGACGGGCAATCATTTTGCACAGGTTGTTCTGGAAATTGTCATCCAGAGACTGCAACTGAAAATCCGTTTCCGGATCCACTTCTGGCAAATCCTTAGGATTCAATAAAGCAATGAAATTCAAAATCGTCTGGCGATTTGCTGCATCCTCTACGTAATCCAGCAAAATGCCGCCATTGGCGCTATGAACTACCGCAGATTTGACGCAGGATAACCCTACGCAAGCCTTGTGGATACGCCCTTCAAACTCAGGTTCAAAGGCGTATGGCCCACAGCGGAAACGGATACGTCCCGGCTGATCGTAAACGATTCTGAACTTCATAAACTTACCTACGCAAGATTACTTGTAGGGACAATTATTTGTCGAGACCAGCTTCGGACTTTGCATCGTTGCAAATGTCGCTAGCTTCATCCTTCATATCCTGGAAGGTAGCCTTGGCGTCGGCAGTAAATTTCATGCCGTGTGCAAGACCAGTTACTGCAAGTTCACGAGTCTTCTTGGCCTTGAGAACCTTCTTGGTAACGGCAGAGCCAACCGCGCCAGCAATAACCAACCAGAACTTTTCATTTTTGAAAATAGACATAAGAATGCTCCTTATTTTTGCGCAGGACAATCCCCGCTTATGTTATAATTTAGAGTTTTAAATAAAAAAAGCAAATTACACACAAAGTAAAGCAACCGTCTTCTAAGCCAGGTTCTACTTAGGTTCAAGCTAACTAAGTTAGTTAGTAAACAACTAAGTTAGACGCCCTAATTTTGTTAGAAATTCTAACTTTGTTTACCTAACTAACTTTTCGAAGCAAGCACTCCTTTTAGAAAAAGAACTTTCCCTTGGCCCAGAATTCAGAGTTGTGTTTGTACATTCCGAAGAATCCGTCATCCCCAAAGATGTGGTCGTAACCTAGGTACAGTGTAATTTGATCATTGAGGGCATACTGGGCCGCTGCTCTTCCGAAAAAGCCTTTATCGCTAATGTCATACTGGCCGGAAACGGATAATTCCAAGGTGCTACCCAGCAAGGATTTTGCAATTTGGAAACTGGCGGAGGACAAATGTTCCCCAGTGTACTTGTAGCTATACTGAGCCATCAACGTCCAGTCATGAGGGCCGTTCCAGTCAACGCCTAAGACGCCATTAAACGTATTCTTTCGACTGTAGCCCATGCCATTCTTATGGGCGATGGCCTCGTCAAAGTATTCCGCAGCCTCCCCGCGAATAACAAAAGCGTCTAGCGGGATGGACACATCCCCACCCAGCACCGTCATACTCTCGTAAACGCCCACAAGGCTAACACTTCCCAAGGAATCTATCTCGGCATAAGTCACAGGAGTCTTATTAAATGTGTGCAATGCTGTCAACGAGAAATCCAGATATTCCGTAAAGAATCGCAGACGGCTGCCATATTCGCAATTCTTGATACGAGCCTCAGGCGTTTCCAACTGCAGTTCCATATTTTCGGGAATTCGAACGCGCCAAGGATTCTTGGAATCCGTAGGCAGTTTATCGAAACTAGCCACAGGTACAAAAATCATTTCGGCTTCAAAGAAACTTCCCAGGAACTTGAAATCGGCCGCATTTATCGCCATACGGATATCGTCATAATCGTTTGCAATAAATTCGGTGTAATCCAAAGGCGAAATCAGGTCTGTCACGCGGGATTCATCGGCCACGCCCCAGACCACAATTTGCTTACCCACCTTCACCTGAATAAAATCATTGGCATAATCCAAATAGGCTTCGTTCAGGCTGAAACCGTTTTCGCTTTCAAGGATTTTATTGTACACAGCGTTCGCGCTTACAAAAAAAGAAGCGTTATCGTAGGATCCCTTCAATTCACCGCGAACGCGTGTGCGAGAAGAAATCCAGTCATGAGGGTATTCACGTTGCAGGGCATGGTAGGAATCTACAAAACCGTTAAATTGAAAAGGTGATTCCTCCTGAGCAAACGTCAAAAGAAACACTCCCAAAATCAACATGAATTTGAAGGCTTTCATTTTACAGGCCCCGTTCCAGTTTATTCACCGTAAACGTCTTGGCATCTACCTTAATATTGTACTTTACGTTGTTGAATATCAGTTCCGTAGAATGGCCTGTCTGCACGTTATCCACGTGCATTTTTCCAATAGTCCAGAAACCATCAATTTGCTTGATGTCACCGGTTACGAACTTGCGCTGGAGATTTCCCATTTTATCAAAATAATCCACCTTCACCACCTTCAAAATATCCTTACGGATCCATACAATTTTCTTGGAGAAAACTTCGTCTGCAGGATTCTTGGGCGTAGATTCCACTACGTAGCAGTCCACTCCTTCCATCCTTTCATCTCGAAGGTACTTGTGATTATCCTCATCTACATTACGTTCACCAATGTCATCGTAAGTAAAGTCGGAACCCATGAAGTAATCGGTCTTGGAGCTGCTGCCACTAATGCGACGAGTCTTCTTCATGGCAGGTAGATAAAGCCACTGGTCATCAGGCTTTCCCGCTTCGTCGTAGTCCACAGTCAAGAACCCGGTGCCCTTTACATCCTTTGGATAAGTAAAAAACATCACTTGCTTCGTCACCTTTCCTTCGTCCATGGCAAAGGAGGTTATTTTACGTTCACGAACGCTGCCGTTCTTGCTAATCAATTTCATTTCCAATTCGGAATAACGGGTATCTCCTTCGGGAACCTGGTCCACCTTCACCATAATGTCACGACCAGTAAGTTCCACAGCAAAAATCATAGTGGATAACGCCAATACGGTTGTTACAAATATCTTCTTCATTTTTCTTCTCCTTGTTTATTTTTCTTCTTGTGAAATGGACGGAACATGTAGATTAACGCAGGAGTCAAAGTGTAGTCCGCAATCAAGGCCGCAAATAAGCCTGCAATAGAAAGAATTCCGATTCTAGAGAGGGCATTCATTGGGCTGAACACAAAGACAAAGAACATGGTGCAAAGAATGATCGTGGTCATGGTCAAAGTCTTGCCAATGCTCTGGAATGTAGTGCAAATTGCCTTTCTGTAGCATTCATGACTAAATCCACCAGCTCGTTCCAGTTCATACTTAATATGGTTTGTCATATGGATCGTGTCATCCACTGCGATACCCAAGATCATGGGCATCACAATCATGGTAATCATATCCAGCGGCATTTCAAAATAGCCCATAATCCCGCCGATGACAAACACTGGAGCCACATTAGGAATCATACCGATAAGGCCAGCAGTCACACTGCCAAAGGCAAGAATCATAAGGATGGCGATCATCACGAAGGAACCCGCAAAGGAACGCAAAAGTCCCTTTACCAAGCGACCGTTCATGGTGGCGTAATTCATAACTTCGCCTACTACAGAAGTCTTGGCGTTAGGCAGGATTTCTTCCGTGAATTTGTAGATGGAATCCATATTTGCTACGATTTCATTGGCATCGTAACCAGACATTTCCACATGAATGTAAAGAGTCTTGTAATCTTCATCGATTTTATCAAAGAGCGCATCCCCATCGGAAATTTCATAAAGGAACAAGAGCTGGGTCAACATATCCGTATCTTCAGGAATCTTGTAGTACTCCAGGGAATCTCCGTTAAGAGTTCGATTAATCTCTTTCACCATCTGGGTAACAGATGTGATTCTAGGACTATCGCCAGAAATCTTGGTCAAGCTTAGGGCTCCTAGAGCTGTTTCCAACTTTTCTATCGCAAGCATGTTCTCAGGATTTTTCAACGCATCATTCTCCGGGAATTCAATCATCACATCGTAACTATACAAGCTTCCCAGTTTTCCATCAAGCATATCCAGCAAACGGGCAACATAGGGTATCTTAGCGCCCATCGTTTTGGTGTAATCCATATTCACATCAATATTCATGGCACCGGGAATCTGCAGGATTATAAACGCCCCAAGAATTACAGCCACAGAAGCGGAACGACGGCACACTCTCAAAGCCAACTTTCTAAATCCCAAGTCAACCTTGGTGGCACCCTTGGCAAGGACTGCTCCGGAATCAGGAGTTCCATTTTTACCAAAGCTCATCAGAATAGGAATCAAAACCATGACATAGACAAAGACCATAAAGACTATGGCCGCAGAAATTCCGCCAATCCAACGAATGGGCTTAATACCCGCAAAGAGGAAAGAAAGGAGGGACACCATAGTGGTCAACACAGTAAAGAAGATGGGCCAGCCCGTTTCTTCAACAGCGCCGATGGCAGATTCCATACGCAAGCCCGAAACCCTGAACTTTTGGCGGAATGAATTAATATAATGGACGGAGTAACCAACGGAAAGAGCCATGCCCAAGAGAACCGGCAAGGCCACCATATTGCTGTCACCAATGAGGCCCAGCCAACCATTAATTCCCATCACCGAAGCAATGGCAAAAATGGTAGAAACCGCAGGAACGACCACGCCTCGCAAGGAACGGACAAAGGCAATCAAGCAAATCAACATGACAAGGAAGCCCAGGCCGACGCGTACGGCACATTCACTGCCAGCAGCCTCATCTTCCTCCATTTCAGTATAGCTCATGCCAGCGGGTAGAAAATCATACTTGTCGCTTTTAAATTCTTCGGAATAAACAACGTCACGAATTTTCGGAGTAATATTTTGGGTGGCAAATTCCAGACCCCCTTCATAAGGCAAAAAAGACAATATAAGCCAGCATTCCTTACGGTCATCAGAAACCACATTGTTCACCAATGATGCGCGGCTCATAATCAAGTCCACCTTAGCCTTCAAGGAATCCGCATCCTCAGGAATTCCTTTTTCGAAAGGGTCGATAATTTCAAAGCCTTCGTCGTTGGCCACCGGAATAGAAAGATGCCTGGTCAAGGAGACTACCTTATCTGCGTAAGGTATTTCTTCTTCCAATCGCTTGCTAACACGATCAATGGCCTTGAGAACTTCGGGGGCCATCACATCGTTGGCCCGCACCATCAAGGAGAAGTAATCGTCGTTGCCGAAAATCTCCTTGAAACGATCTGTGTCTTCTTTTATAGAATCCCAGTTGTCAAACCAGTTTTCTTCGTTGGCAGACAATTTCAACTGGCCCAGGCCAATGCATGAAATTACAGTGAATAGAAAAATGGCCAACAGTATTGGCCACCGATACTTGATTTGCTTTCGACCCAACTTATCGAAGAATTTATTGATGTCTGAAACAACCATATTTCCCTCCTCAAATCGTTTCCGATCGAGGTTCGCTATAGCATTTTTCTTTTTTTGTCACGCCAGAGCCAGTACCTTGCCCAATTCCTGGCACTTATTTTTTCCATCATCATCAGGTGCATTTTCAAGAGCCAGCGGATCATCCACCAGAACCAAACCAGCTCCAGTTGCATCTTCCTTCCAGCCGTTCATATATTCGCCGCCGCCCCAGCCGTAAGAACCGAAAAGAACAGCCTTCTTACCAGCAAGAACAGGCTTCATCTTCACGTACAGCGGCAGGAATTCAGAATCTTCCAGTTCTTCTGCGCCCATGGCGGGGCAACCCAAGGCAAACTTGTCGAATTCAGCAGCATCACTGACAGTGAATCCAGAAGTGAGGAATACGGAAACATCTGCACCAGCTGCGCGGGCACCTGCGGCAATTTCATTTGCCATGATTTCTGTGTTTCCAGTTCCAGTCCAGTAAACAATTGCGATTTTACTCATTTTTATTTTTCCTTATTAATGTCATCCCCGATTCAATCGGGGATCTAAACGTTCTTACTGCTAGATCCTCGATCAAGTCGAGGATGACGTTGTGTTAACTTGCAACGGTCAAGAGATCCAGGGGCATTCCCTGCTCGAAACGATTCCACAAATCCTTATTGCATTTTTTGTAGACTTCAAAAATGTGCATAGAATTCTGAACATCGTTATAGACTTTCCAGCAGCCAATCTGCTTGTAATTCTTACCGCCGTACACGATAAAATCACGGACATCTTCCAGCGGGTACCCGAGAAAAACGCCCACCTCGTGAGGAAAGCAAACGGATTTCGCCATACGGGTCTGAAAGCATTTCAGCAGCGACTCCACATCAAAACGATCATACCCGAAGCCATTCAAGAAAGAACGTACTTCGCTAGATTCGCAAAGATGGCAGAGCAGGCTATTTCGAAAGACGTAGATATAATAACGCCCCTTCTTTTCCGCTAAAATACGAGCATACACACCTCGCGGATTCAAAATCTCATTCCATCGAGACATGATCCTGCAAAGCAAAAGACCATCCACAGCGTCCATGCAAAATAGATTACCAAGCTTCAGCCCAGCAAGGGTGGGAGCGCATTGCCGAACAAGACAGGAATCAAACATTTTTGCCATAATTAGTCTAGTCTAACTTTTGTTTTTTGCCAAATATATCCCGCCCGCGGGACACAACCGGGGCGGGAAACCCATCCAGCTTTTTTCTGAGGTAACGTTGAAAGCTGGTGGAGGTTTTATGGCATTCTATGAGTTTCTTTAGAAGGAGAAGACGGTTTCCACACCCAGAGTGAGGCTTACGTCATCATCGTCGCCGTAATCATCGCCCAGAGGTACGTTGAACATGGCAAAGCCGGTCATTTCAAGGCCTTCCACCGGAGCAAAGTACAGGCGAGCACCTGCTGCGAAAGATTCCAGATCGGTGTTTTCATCCGTGGAGTTGGTATGATATTCCAGAGGGATGCCAAGAGTCAGAGATCCAACCAAGTTCAGGCTAGGTTCCACATAGGCAAGCATGTATTCAGGAATTTCTTCGCCGTGATCAATGGGGGCGTCTTCGTCAAACAGAGCGTAGAAAACGGTTGCCTTAATATTAAAGCCACCTACTTCGAAAGAAGGTTCCAGCAAGAAGGCGTGAGTTGCACCCGGTTCGTCTTCGCCAAGGGCATCCGCATGGAGGCCATAAACAGCGTGAAGACCAAAGCCACCAAACTTCAGGTTTGCATCCAAGCCAGCGTGAAGTTCGTTGTGTTTCGGTTCCTGGTAGGACTTATAATCCACATAGGGACGCAGGGTGTGTTCACCCAAGCCCAGTTCATAAGCCAGGTGAGCATCATAGGCAACGCCTACGCATGTTTCTTCACCATCTTCTTCAACGCATACTTGATTGTCGTTGTCACCCCGACCAAAACCGAGGCCAAAAATAAAGCCGTTAAAGTCAACTTCAACTCCTCGAATATCGTGTTCAGCCATACCTGCAGCATTGTCGGCAGGATCGTCATAACCATAGTAGTTCAGGAAAGCGCCTTCAGAGAAAGTCAGGTCGCCAGCCTTAACAACAAAGTTTTCGCTTTTAGTATACTGAATGAATGCGCCATTGTATACTGCAGCGGGATCAGTAGTTTCGCCATCAGCTTCCAGCTGAACTTCTGCGGACCACTGGTCATTAAACTTCACACCCACATTGAAATCAAAAGTGGAGGCGTAGCTATGAGTCTTGGCGCCATCGCTGAACAAGTCGCCAGTATAGGCGTCAAATTCAACTTCACCAGAGAAGGCGACTTCCGGACCCTTAGATTCTGCAGCAGCGGGAGCTTCTTCAGCCATTGCGCCTGCAGACAAAAGGGACACCATCATCAAACCAAATACATATTTCTTTTTCATTTTTATTTTTCCTTTTTTTGTTTAAACGTCATCCTGAGCGAAGCACCGAAGGTGCGAAGCCGAAGGATCTTTTTTAACAATATTTTTAGATAGATTTAACTTTGTTAGAGTTAGCTAACTCGCAGTTTGTAAATTAGGGCCGTTGGTGGAGACACGTTCCAACGGCCCCGATTTACGTTTTTGACTTAAGAAAGATCAGTCCTCAAATCTCTTTTGCTTGTTTGCCTTGATGCCAAAGAACTTCAGGAAGATTCCAGTTCCAATCAAGACGATCACAGCGATTACAGACCACTTAGTATCGCCACCTACAGGAATCTGATAGAGGAGTACCGCTACAGACCAAGCGATGATGGTTTGAACCGTTGCCATGAGGATACCGAGACCCAGGCCGATTTCACGAACCACAACGCCCATGGCAGCCAGGCAAGGCACGTACAGCAGGATGAACACCAGGAATGCAAACACCTGCCAGTTGAATCCATCGTGACCGCCGTTATGGAAGTAAGAGCGGAGGTTTGCGTAGATATCTGCGGTTTCGCTCAGGTCGCCTTCTTCAAGGGCACCCATTTCATCTTCACTCAGTTCTACACCGGCGGCAGCAAGCTTTGCAAATACTTCTTCGCGAGTCTTTTCGTCGCCTTCCTCTTCACCGAAGGTTTCGATGGCGGCATATTCTTCACAAGTCAAGGTCTTGGATTCCTGAATCTTGTCCAGAGTTTCCTTCTTCAGTTCTGCGGCAGCCTGACCTTCCAATTCGCCAGAGGTACCCAGAATATCGGTAAGAGATCCAACCACTTCGCTCAGGTTTGCAGGAATAGACTGGAAGGCTTCAATGAACGCACCCTTGATATCCGGAGCACCTTCTTCCTCTTCTTCTGCAGGGCATTCATCGACGCCGGCGATAAGAGGATTTTCTTCTGCAGGTGCTTCGGCAGGCTGTTCCGCGGAGGCTTCAGTAGATTCCTCGACTGCGGCTACGCCTTCGCTCGGAATGACAGTCGAGTCAACTGGAGCGGGTTCCGCACTGGATTCTTCGACTGCGGCTACGCCTTCGTTCAGAATGACGTTAGAGGAATCGCTCGGAATGACAGCGGAGGCGGGTTCTGCCTTAGGTCCTACTTCTACACCAGCGGCTTCATCCTTCGGGGCCATGGCGTAGAGGGAATTCATGGTACCGATGACAGCTTCCTTGGCCAGCAAGCCGGTAAAGAGGGAAACGGATGCAGGCCAGTTGTCTTCTTCAACACCAAAGGGTTCGAACACCGGGGTAATAGTCTTGCCTACAGAGGAGAGCAGGCTGTTTTCGGAATCTGCGTTGCCGGCGGTAAACTTGCCATCCACATAGCCAAAGGCATTGAGGAAGCCAAGAACAGCCACAGCAATAGTAATCACCTTACCAGCGCGAAGCACGTAGTCCTTCAGCTTGAGCCAGGAATGGATCATCAGGGACTTAAACTTGGGCAGATGATAATTGGGAAGTTCCATCACAAAGTTGCTGGATTGACCCATAAAGAGGGACTTCTTCAGGAACAAACCGTACACGATAGCAAATACAATACCCACCAGGTACAGCAGGAACACAATGGTTCCAGCCTGCTTACCAAAGAAGGCTGCAGCAAACAGTGCGTACACCGGCAAGCGGGCGCCACAGCTCATGAAAGGTACAAGGAATATAGTGAGGAAGCGCTCACGCTTACTTTCAAGAACGCGGGAGCCCATAATGCCGGGAACGCCACAACCAAAGCCCACCATCATGGGGACGAATGCCCGACCAGGCAACCCCAGGAATCGCATAAAGCGGTCCGCCACGAAGGCAGCGCGAGCCATGTAGCCAGAGTCTTCCAGGAAGGTAAGGCACAGGAACATGAAGAAGATGACCGGGATGAAGGTAGACACCGTCTGGATACCGGCACCCACACCGTCAGCGAGAATTGCAGTCACCCAAGCAGGAGCGCCAATGACGTCACCCAGCAGGTAACCAAGGCCATCTACAAAGATTGCACCGAAGGTAATATCGAAGAAGTCAATGAAGGCGCTACCGATAGTCACCGCAATCCAGAATACCAGATACATGACCAACAGGAAGATAGGCAGAGCCAGCCAACGGTTCAGCAAAATGGAATCGAACTTGTCGGAATTGGTCTTCTTGGTTCGATCGCCAACAATCACTTCGCCAGCGATTTCATGGGCCATACTGTAGCGGGCATCAGCCATAACGAATTCAGATTCTTCACCAAGCTTTGCAGTAACAGTAGCCTTGTCCAGCTTAACGCCTGCAGCAGCAAACTTATCGGCATAGCAGCCGCTGTGACCCAAGTACATGAGGGAAACCCAACGGGGGCTTGCGTCCAACATCTCTGCTACGGGAGCTACTTGAGGTTCCAATTCCTTCACCATGTTTTCCACCTTTTCACCATAGGTGAATTCAGTGGGGATGGCAATTTGGCTAGAGATAACATGGGCCATCTGGCTAATGAAATTGGTAACGCTCTTTTCGCTCACCGCAGAGAGAGGGATGGCGGGTACGCCAAAACGTTTGGACAAAGCTTCAAGATCAATATGGAGGCCGCGCTTTTCGGCAATATCCATCATGTTCACCGCAATCACCATGGGCTGGCGCATATCCACCAGCTGGGAAGTCAGGAACATATTGCGTTCGATGTTGGTGGCGTCCATGATGTTTACAATCAGGTCGGCTTCCCGAGTCAGGAGGAAGTCAACAGCAGCACGTTCATCTTCGGAGTTGGCGAAGATGGCGTAAGTACCCGGAAGGTCCACCACACGGATGTGGCGGGCGCCCAGATCGAAAAAGCCTTCTTTCTTTTCGACGGTAACGCCGGGCCAGTTGCCCACACTCTGGCGGGAGCCCGTAAGGGCGTTGAATAAAGCAGTCTTACCGCAGTTGGGGTTACCTGCAATTGCAATTGTAAACGGTTTCGGTGACATGGAATACTCTTCTCTTAAACTCTCTTCAGATTCAATACATTGCCTTCTTCACGACGCAAAGAAAGGCGGTAGCTCAACACACTCACTTCGATGGGATCACCCAGAGGAGCAATCTGCATCACTTCAAGAGTGACGCCGCGGACAAGGCCCATGGAAAGGAGCTTGGACTTATAACGGGAATCACCTTCGTTATAGCCGACGATTTCCACCTTGTCGCCCTTCTTCAGTTCAGAGAATTTCGGATCCGCATTCCACTTCTTGGTGGACTTGGGAGAACCGCAGCCGCAATTACAGCTCATTACTTACTCCTTGCAACCTTGGGCTTCTTAAGGCTTGCGGTCACAGTGATATTGGAAGGCTTCATGAAGTCTTCGATTTTAGACAGAGTCTCCGCCGACAGGATGTGTTCCATGCAGCAGGCGTCCTTATCAGCAATAGCTTCGGAGACGCCGAGACGAATTAAAAATCCTTTCAGTAGAATATGGCGATTCAGGACATCGGCCGCAGCCTTCTCCCCCGCTTCCGTCAATTCCACGCCACTATAAGGTTCCTGAGTGACCAGGCCCAGCTTCTTCAGTTCAAGAATGGCCTTTGCCACAGAAGGCATCTTAACAGACAGAGCTGCAGCAATATCCTTGACGCGGGCAATGCCATGAGCCATCTTAAGCATGTGCACCATTTCCAGATAATCTTCCAGACTCTGCGTGAGTTTAGTGTTTTCGTTTTCCATGTTACCTCTTTTTTGTTAGCCGAGGTAAATTTAGTAAGCCAAAACTAATTAGTCAAGGCTAATATGTTAGAAAAGGTTAAAAATTTTAGTCTTGGATAACTTTTCTAAGATTTTCCCGTATTTCTGCCGTCGGCGGAACCCCATAATCCTTGCGGATTATAGCCAGAAGCCCCATCCTTTGCTACATTTAACTTACGTAAAACGATTATAACAGGCATTTTTAGGAGATCCCATGAGGAAGCTTTCCGCCCTTATTCTTTCCATCGCACTGACCGCAGCCGCATTCGCACAAGACGAAGCCCCCGCAGCAAAGAAAGCCACCGTGGGTGTAGGCGCAAAGGTCGCATTCGACTACGGCATGATTTACGGCATGGATGACGAGCAGGACGACGTGGACGGCAGCCCCTCCGGCATGGGCTTTGATGCAGGCCTTATGCTCAGCGTAGAGCTGACAAACAACTTCTACTTTGCTCCGGAATTAAACTTCGCCTACATCAAGACCGAACACAAGTACATTAACACCACCCGCCGTTACACCCGCATGGATCTGGAAATACCCCTGATGTTGCGCGGCGTTGTGGCAGAGCGCTTCTACGGAACCTTCGGCCCCCAGCTGGGACTGAACCTCTCCAACAAAAATAAAGCAGAAGCCATCGGTATGGAAATTTCCGAAGATTTTGACCAGGCCTTCTTTGAATTCGGCGTGGCCGTGGGCGCAGGCGTCAAAGTTGCCGCAGGCCTGTTTGTGGACCTCCGCATTTACATGGGCATGACCGAGCTGTTCCCCGATGTAGATTACATGTGGGATGACAACTTCGACAAGGATCCCAGCAAGACTACCGGCTGGTCCTCCATCGACATGTCCGGCGCCAAGAACCTGAAATTCAAGTTCGGCATCAGCTACTGGTTTATCTAAGATAAACGGGGACACCATGGGAGTTTTTAGGCAGTCCGCCTTGGACAATTGCAGGCCCATCCTTTCTACCGAAGGAATGCGCGCCCTGGACAATGACACAAAGACTTTCAACAGCAGAAACAACGGGTTCGGAGCAGGCGATTTCGCTCCGGGCAACTCTCCCGTAGACGCGGGATATGCCTTAATGCTTCAGGCAGGGGACGCTCTTTATAAGAGAGTCCGCCAGATGTTGCCACAAGAGACTTACGGAACATCGGTCGCCATCTTCGTAGGTGGGGGCAACAACGGCGGCGACGGTCTAGTCCTGGCCAAGTTGCTGCTGGAAAACGGCGTCCATTGTGTTGTATACTCCCTGGCAAAAGCAGAGACTTTCAAGAACGAGGCAAAGCTCGCCTATGACGATCTGGTGGCTAACGGCGGCTCGCTGGTCAGTGTAGCTGGCGGCCTTCCCGCTGTCCCCACCTTTAAACTGGTGGTTGACTGCATGCTGGGTAACGGCGCCTCCGGCGAACTCCGTCCGGCTTTCGCTCAAGTCGTCCAGACCATCAACGGCTGGAACATTCCGGTCCTTGCCGCAGACGCACCCACCGGATACGATTCCTCTTACCACCACACGGGCGAGATCAGCATTAAAGCAAAAGAAACAATGCTGTTTGGCCTCCCCCGTCTGGACCCCTACACTCAGGAAGGTTCACGCTGTTTCGGCGACGTCACTATTGCGCCGCTCAGCTATCAGGAAGACTTAATCCGCCGCTACGATCAGGGTCTGTACCTTGCAGAAGAAAGCTTGATTGAACAGCTTCTGCCCAGCCGTAATGAAGCAGGCGAAAAGCGTTCTCAGGGTTGTGCGTTGATTATCGCGGGCTCTTCCAATATGACAGGCGCCGCCGCGCTGTGTACGGAATCCACCCTCCGGAGCGGCGCAGGCTTAGTCACGCTGGCAACGCCCAAGGCCATCCTGCCGGTACTGCAGACAAAGCTTTCCGAACCCGTCTTTTGCGGGCTTGGAACCTCCGACAGTTGCAACCTGTCCATGACACACATCATGCAGCTGCAGGATGTGGCCCGCCACCAGCACGCAGTGGCCATCGGGCCAGGCCTTGGCACAGATCCCGAGACTCAGGACGCCGTCCGCATTTTCCTCTCGGGCCTTAATCTCCCTGTGGTCATTGACGCAGACGCCATCAACGCCTGCGGCTCCTCCTTCTTCTGTATGGATAGTTCCCACAAGGAAGTGATTATCACCCCACACAAACGTGAATGGGAACGTAACTTCGGGCCGCTACCCTCTAGTGAAAACTACTATCCGGAATACTTAAAGCAGGTGGCCGCACAATTTGGCCTTGTAATCCTGCTGAAAGGCTCCCCCACGTACATCGCTACGCCAGATGGCCGCGTATTTGTGGTGCCCGCCCGCAATTCTGGTCTTGCAAAGGGCGGTTCCGGCGATGTCCTGACAGGCATTATTGTAGCCCTGCTGGCACAAGGCGTTCCCGCTCCCGAAGCAGCTGTATTAGGCGCTCTGATCCATCAGAAAGCAGGTCGCATTACCCGCGAACAGATGGGCGCATACGCCATGCTCCCCAGCGATGTCATTAAAAATCTAGGCAAAGCCTTCGGGTAAGTCTACTTCGCGACGATCTTGGGCCAGACGCTACCAGGCTTTTGATTGTAGTAGGATGCAGAAATCCAGGCATCGTTGCGGACGCTTCTTGAGATGAACAGCTCATCCACAGCCCCCTTGAAATATTCCACATCGCCCGTCTTGGCATTCATGCGGCCCACCTCAAGGTCAGCACCTTCGCTGCGGTTTCCCTCGGGCCAATCCACCTTGGCGGCCTTGGCATCCTGAACTACACCATCAATAAACATCTTGTAATTCCAGTAGCCATTGACAGATACGAACATCCATTGGCCAGCCTTCACCAGACTTGCACCCGCAGCGATTACCATACGGTAGCTGGTAGTATCGCTGGTAGAGTCCTTATAGTCTTCCGCCTTATGGTAGAACTGAGCCACAATGCCAGAATCCGGAGAGAAGCGTAAATCATACTGACTCTGTCCCTTGGCAACAATCGTCTGGATGGTATCCACCCGATCCAATTTCACCCAGAGAGACAAATTGAAATTATCCTTAAAAGCGTAGTTCAGATGAGTCTTGCGGATAGTATCGCAGGCAGCGGAACTATCCACCACCATGTAGCTGCTACCATCGAAGGAAGCGGCATTACCCAGCACTCCATCCACCGATTTCAAGCCATGGCCGGTAGCTACGTAACCCTGCTTTTCCGCTTCGTCAGATATGGTTTCCACCCCATCGTCAAAGTGGTACACCGCCGTATAGGCGCGGCTTGTGGGGAACACATCCAGCGCATAAACTGGCTGTCGGCTAGTATTGAAAACCAGTTCCAGAGAGTCAGAAACGTTCAAGGAATCTACGCGAACCCAGAACAAAGCCTGTTGGGATTCCGTATCGAAATAACTTAAGGAAATAGGCAGAGACGCACTGCGAGACCCGCTCTTAGTAAAGCGATAAGCTTCCCAGCGTCCCGTCAGGCTGTCCAGTTCAGCAAAGTCACAATTGGAACTATCCAGTCGAATAGCCAGAGGGATATCGCTGGAGTAAGTATCCACAGAAGAATCCACCTCCACAGGCCAAGCCAGAGATGCCACGTAACGCTTGATGATAGTATCTACGGGGGCCGCCACAGTATCGGGCTCCAGCACAATTTCCACCGTATCAGCAGCAGGAACATTCACGCCAAAGTGGAATTCACCCGCCCCATCGTTCAGTTGCAGCACAATGTCCATGGAATCCGCAGGCAGGGAATCCACCAAAATCACACCGTCCACCACCTTAATATGGCGCAGGATGGTAGTGCCCACCACCAGGGCGGAACCTTCGACACCGTCCAAAGATTCGTCTTCCAAAGTCAAGGCAAAATAGCCGGAAGACTGCAAGGTATCGCTAATAGCTACCCGCCCACTATCGGGAACCTCAATATGCTGCACCAACAGCATCTTGCCCGATTCAGGGTCAAAAGCCTCCAGAGAGTACGTACCCGTGGGGACAGAATCCAGCACGTAGGCGCCAGAATCATCTGCCACCGTCTGGAAAAATCCCGGCAATGTATCGTGAAGAACATCAAAATGAGAGGGAACGCATTGCACCCGGGCAAGAGCCGCAGGTTTACCCCCATCCAGATAAAGCACGCCAGCCAACTCCGGAGAGCCCGTTTCTGCACTATTACCCGCAACGTTACTATCGGAGCAGCCCATAAAGGCAGAACCAGCTAGAATTCCAGCCAGCGCAACTCCAAAAGTCGCAAAACGTTGCTTTGCTTTATCCAATCTCATCATCACCAATATAAATATAACATCGTTGCCTGGAGTCCAGACAACGATTAATTTACAATCCGTTGCCCACAGACAACGCCCCGAAAGCAGACTACATTGACATTAGCCATGCGCCCCTTCAATAATCCAGCGGCACAATTCCTCGATACTGTTGTAATCCGGCAAAGTCTTGGTGAAATTTGCCGACCTGCTACGTTCAATGAACTTGCTCCAGGCGGCCTCACTCTTGGATTCAAGACCCAGATGTTCCTCGATGGCACCCTTGGTCCACACCCAGATACCCTGGCTGCGGAGCTTGGCGTGAATGCTGCGGATAGGACGTTCCGCTTCTGGCATGGCGGCCATCATGGCGTAAGCCTGTGCGGCAGTAGTATTGCTATGCTTGCTCACGGGAAGTCCATTGACCAACCGCAGATGATGCTGGAAAGCCAACTCCCTAAACAGATTCTGGCAGTAGCGGATATCCGGATCGTTGTAATCCAGGAACCCGTCGTGAGTAGCAGTTGTAAATGCGTAATCCAAGTCCACGATGGCCCGGACAGGCATATCCATAGCCCCTAGGACTTGCATACTCTTGCGGGTATTGCTGACCCCTCCCTGGCGAACCAAGGCACACTTGATGAGAGCGAAGCTCTGCCCCGTGATGCGCTCAAACAAGGCAGGCAGAACACGAAGTTCCGTCTTCCCTTCCGTCAGGAGCACATAGTCAGCGAACAAAAATTCGTTACTGTTGCTCAGGCTGAACAACATCTGAAGCTGGCTGGGAGCATCCTGAACCACCTGGTGGACTGCGTCTTCCATCCTCTTCCGCATGAAGGTACCGCGCTCCTTGTTCTTTCGAATCAGGAGGGACGTGCTCACGTCTTCGCTAGTGACCATCTGGGCGCTGTGGGTGGCGAACACCACTTGATAGCCCTCGTTGGACAAGTTCTTCAGGGCGACGCGCACCAGTTCCACTGCCTGCGGGTGCAAGTACAGCTCCGGCGAGTCGATGAGCAGCATGGTGCGGCTCAGGTAGTGATTGTTATGATGCTTCTTGATGTCCGCCAGATAGCGGATCAAGGCCATCTGGATAGCGCGCTGGGAGCCCGCCCCCATGCGGTTAATATCACGCTCGAAGCCATCATCTTCGTCGATGACCTTCAGGTTGGCCTTCTTCAGGAACGTTTCCATGGTGGGCACAGGAATATCCAGCTCCACCTTCACGCTGGGGAACAGCGGGCGCAACTTCTCGTTCACGTCCTTGTCGAAGGAAGAAATCTCTTCCGCCCGGTTTTCACTATCCGGCGAAAGCAGGTCGCTGAACTTTGCCAGCAACATGGTGATTTCACCGCCAAAGCGCCGTTCCAGCGGTTTGAAAATCTCGTGCAGCAGCTTAACGAAGGCCTGGTTCCCCTCGAAATCCCATATGGCAATGGATTCCGGGAACATGCGGCTAAAGGCCGCCATAAAGCCATCGCTCACTCGGACCCATTCCTTCCGGTTGGCGCCATTCCGCTTGTTGCTGGGCACGAAAGCAAAAAATTCCATGCAGTCAGGGTTCTCCCCCGGGATGCGCTGCACCTTTTTCACTCTCAGCTGGCCCACATTAGGCCCCGCATTTACCAGGAACGGGTTAATCTCCAGCGCAGATTCTTCGCCCAGTCGCGCCAGGACCTGATCCGAAATACCATCAAATACACCCTCCACCTCTACCGGGCGGTTCGGGTCATCGAAATACGAAATATCCAGAGAAAAATGAGCCAAGAGCCAACGAATCCCCATCAGGATGTTGGTCTTACCCGCATTATTATAGCCAATCAACGCCGTAAAACTACTCAGCGGGAAACGTTGCCGCTGAATAGATCTCAAATTCGAAATCGTAATCTCAGAAAGTCTTAAAGCTTGTGGCTGCATACTTGGAATGTATATAAAAAAGCCCGTCGGGGCACCATCCGCCAGTGATTTTTACTACAAGCTGGAATACCCCACCACGTCGGGAGAGCGCCGTTTGACCGCAAATCGGGTCGCCGCAAGCAAGATTCGGGCCGCCGGGAAGGCAATTCGCCCAAATGCTAGTGCAAATCTGCAAAAAACACAACATTTGCACTAGGGTTTTCGCCAAAATCACAAACAAACTAACATTAGGCTAGTATCAAAACGGGTAATTAAAGAAATTCGCACTAGCAAATCAACGCCACAAAATAGCAGACTAGTGTTAAAACCGGGAAAATGTCAAATTCGCACTAGCGCAACCACCCCAAAATCGCCGCTCCCGCAAAATGACTAGTGCAAATTCCCTCAAAAATCATAATTCACACTAGGATTTTCAAAAATCGCCCAAAAACGCACTCCAAATTTCATAAACAAGGCCTACGGCAAGGCAAAATAAGGAAAAAACGCCGTTACAACACAAAAGGCCGCGAGGATTAACCACGCGACCCTTGTTTGGGGGGGGGAATTTTGAAGAAACTACCAGCTAGTACATGCAGTATAGTCCTTATTCGGCATGGGACATTCACTTGCCAGGCGCCAGCTTTGGCAGGCATTGTCGTTCTTGCTATCAGCGCACATGACCTTGTCGCCCAGAGCCTTCTCGGCATTTGCACGGCCCTTGCCGGAATACACCAGAGTAGAGGAACTAGATACGACCGTGGAGGAACTGGACGTAACTTCGTCATCGTCAGAGGCTTCTTCTGCAGCGGTGCTGATCTTATTTCCCTTGATGGTAATGGTCGTCCCCTTAGCAGTCTTAGCCACCTTGCACACATTGCCGTTCTTGTTGCAGGAAACCAGGCCCTGGTTGGCGGCTTCCTGAATCAAGTCCTGACGAGCAACGTAACATTCATTCCACTTATGGCCGGCATTGCTCCAGCCGCCGTGATTCTTGGCCACGTTACCGTTCAGTTTACACCAGCTGGGCGGGCAGCGATTTCCAGCCTTCGTGTACATCACGCCGCAGCTGCCGTCGTCTTCATCCTCAAAGCCCTCTTCCTCGTCATAGAACTTCTTATTGGAACTACTAGATTCAGCAGAGGAGGAAGACACAACAGAAGAAGAAGACTTTTCCTCAGGATCAAGGCCAGAGCCCGAGCCGCCGGTAGGTCCTCCCGCCACGACGATTTCGTCATCCGGAGTTTCCGGATTCAAGGTACCAGCAGGATTACCCGCAGCGCTGGAAGAAGGAGTGTGGCCGGCATAGTTGTTGGGCGCCGTAATCATAGAAGCCTGCAAGTTGAAGTTGCCCCAGTCCTTTGCCAGCGACACACAACCTGCTGAAGTCTGTGATTGCACGATTTCCGGGCGGAATTCAATCTCAGTAGCGTTCAAAGCCACTACTCGGATCTGCCACTGGTTCCCCACATGGCAATTGCCCAGACCCACGCGATTTTCGGCCTGCCAGGCCACTTGACCCTCCCCACCCAGGGCAGAACTCAAGTTCCTACCCTTGATGGAGGTGGTGACGTCGCCTTTGGAGTACTTAAAGACGTCCGTCCTACCCTTCTTGCCACCCGGAGACTGGTAACCAATCTTCTTCCAGGTACCAAAAGACTTGTGTTCGTACAGGTATGCGGACTGCAGCTTAGTATAAGTCGAAGCCGCCGGCGAAATCTCGCTAGCCTTGGCCTTAACCACAGCCCCCGCCACCTTCGGCACCACCACGGATGCCAGGATGCCCATGATGATCACCACCACCATCAGCTCCACGATTGTAAACCCTTGCTTTCTCATAAGAACCCCCAAAGCTCAAATAAAAAAACGTCTGTAATATTTCCGTTATATTCTAAATGTAATATCACATTTTACTTACGTTACATATTTTTTCTTATTACAAAGTTCCAACTTGGAATCCAAAACAAATTACTCAGCAAGCGGAAATAAGCCAGTATGAAAAGGAAAAGGCCCCCTTGCGGGGGCCTTTGAAGTTCTTGTTTATTGAAGGAGATGATTACTTACAATCCCAAACATAAACCTTTGTCACAAGGCAATTTTTACCAACCTTCAACTTAACAGAAGTACTAAGCGTACTAAAAGAACGTTCATGATAACCACAAGTAAGGTCGTCAAATCCATCTATATTGGAAACCTTATAATAATGTTCAAATGAACCACCTGTAGTATTCGCATGCACCTGGATTTTTGCACAAGACTTGCAGAAATTGAACGTAAATTCTCCATCTTTGAATTTACCTTCAACCGTCTTATTGGAATTGTTTTCATTGATGCAATAATCATACGTACCAGGATCAGCATACTCTCCAGTCACTGTGATATTGGCAGAACAGCTTGTTTCCACACCATTTAACCACAGCTTGTAAGTACCGCTTTGGACAGCAGTAACTTGAACTTCCTTATAACCATCAGATTCATTTTCCTTGGCTGTAGCAACATCATCACCCAATTTGAGTTCATAAGAACACTGATTATTCTTACAGTTATTCAAGTTGAACTTAAACTTGGTATTGGATCCCACAGTAAGCGTAGAACTTTCCAGTGAGCAGTTAGAAACAGAAGGCTGAGCAACAGTAAGGTTCGCAGTGCAGGCCTCCTTACCATCCACTTCAAGCTTGTAAGATCCACTCACCTTTGCAAAGAATTCACCCGTTTCAAACCAACTATAATTGTAATTATTGTTAAATGAACCACTTTGAAGGCTGTTTCCATTAGGATCAAACAATTCCCAAGAAGTACCGCTAGCAACACTCATGTGTTCCACCTGGAACTTGGACTTTTCTCCATAAGATCTAGAACTATTGTCCATCTTACAGGTTTCTGCAGGAGATGTTTCCAAAACATCCACAGAGCATACGGCATCCGCCCCCTCATCAAGAAGATGGAGTGAGTAGGTTCCAGGCCCCGTAATCTGGGGTTCAATATAATTACCATAGCTATTATGAGCGATGGTGGAGCCATTCTTCTTCAAATACCATGTACAAGCATTACTGTTACAATTCGTAATGTTCGCCTTGAACTTTGTAGTTGCTCCCGGAGCAAGAGTGGTCTTTTCCGGTGTACAGTAAGTCACCGTCATTTCCGGGAAGTTCGGATCTGCAGAACAGGCTGCAGCAGTTTCCCCTTCTAAGAAGACACTATACTTACCCTTTTCGATCATTGTTGATACGTACACTTGATTTTCCTGATCAGCAGAATTCTGAGTAGTTCCACTAGCCTTCGTTTCTCCAGAGGGAGACTTAATGGTGTATGCACAGCCCTTACAAGTAGTCTTAAACTTGAACTGACCGCCATCACCCCAGTTATGGGAACTATTGGCAAAGTTACAAGTGGTATTGTACGTAGAAGGCGTAGTAGGAGTGGTAGAACCAGAACCCGTTAGCAAGCCACTATCCGTACAACCTTCCGGAGCAGCACCACCAGCAGCAGGACCAATTCCGCTCACCTTATCGCAACTCATACTATATATGATTACCCCAGCAGGAACAGTAAACGTGGATCCAGTTTTGGGAGACTTAAATCCCGAATAACGATCCTGCAACTTATTTGTATTAGCACCTTCTTCCTTTGAACCAGTACATTCTATTTCTGTTCCGTTAACAGTCATAGTCTTGCCCTTGGTACAATAAATCCACCAGTTCGCATTTTCACCACAATTGTGTTTCAATGTATAGGATCCATACGGAATATCGTCATCAACCCTCGCATGGGTATTAGAATTCAAATTTGCAACCATACAAATGGTTCCCGAAGAAGGAGTCTGTTCAGTCGGATTATCTAAATCAGGAGTCTTTTCAGGTTCAGTTGTAGTAGAAGAACCAACCGTAAAGGTACAGTTGCTCTGAGTTTCTCCATTGAGGACAAAAGCAACAGTATAACCAGAAGGCAACGCATCCGTCCAATCCGCACGGAAGGAGGATTCAGAAGCAGGTTGCTTATTAACGCGACCTACTTCATTCATATAAGTGCCACCCTGAGCATCAAGAACTTTTACATAAGCAGACCAAGTATGGTTATCCGGAGTTACCTGAGCAGAAAAACTCTTTTTATCATCTGCAAGAGAACAAACTGCAGATGCGTGAGCATCATTGGACTCTACCGTAAACGTTTGAGAGCAAGATCCACCGCCCAACGTAGTGACAGTCCATGTATGAGTACTACCAGCTTCATACTTGCTGCCAGGAGTATTCAATCCATCAAAGGGGGCTGTAGCTCGTGTAGCCGACGCGTCATTTGCAGCGGATCCACTAGCAGCCACTCCATCCAAAGAAACCTCATAAGGGCATTTTCCAGAAGACAACTGTCCGCAATTACCAAGCGTAAAGCCGAAGGATGGAACTCCCATTCCCGGCTCCACTGTGTTTTGAGTCAAAGCCTTGCAGCTCACTGTTAAAGGTTGAATTACTTCGGAAGCACAACGTCGAGGATCAGAAGTCTTTTCTCCATCCTTGGCAACAACTTCAAAATAGAACTTGCCTTCTTCACTAACATTTTCAAAGAGCGAACCATCTTCGAATGTATACGAGTTACCTTCTTCACTGCAAACCACATCGGTCTTCTTTGCAGAAGTCCCCAAATGATCCAAACCATCGGAAGGCGTAATGTCGCAACTAGTGGCATTAGCGGCAGATACAGATACACTCCAAGAGGAACCATTGTAGGTAACTGTACAACCGGTTACACCCAATGCATAGGGACAGCTGCTAATAGCGCTAGTGACATAGAAGCCCTGCGTACCCCTTACGCGAATAGCCGTAATAGTCTGAGGATCGAACAAATCCGTATTTGCCACATCTTCAACAGTAATGGTAATTGAAGATCCGTCCGTATTACGGATGCTACTGGTCCTTCCGGAGTTATCCACTAAAGATACAGAAATATCTGCGGCACTTGAATTATTGAACTCCAGAGAAACAAAGGCATCTCTCAAATTCACGGAGGTTTCACCATCAGCAAGTCCAGCACCCGTCACCAGGATGTTGCAATCTTCATTCGCCTCGCAATACATAGCTCCAGATGCATTCTTACGGAAGTCATAATTTTCAGAGCAGAATTTCAGCTCACCTACCAGGAACTCTCCGCAAGTTTTAGTATCCAACATGGAACTAGGCGGAGTAGTACCGCTAGGACATTCCATCTTCACCTTGGCATCTTTCTTAATTCCAGGGAAGGGATTGGGATTGTAGTTCGTTGCAACCGGAGTAAAAGCAAACCCATGAGGGCCTTCTTCCGTAAAGTTATAGTATTTATCCTTCAACGTAGAACCCACATCCCAATAAGAGCCGTCATTAGAATAATAACCACAAGCGAAATATTGGTACCAGCCGCTCCAGTCGTTCCAAGTAAAGGAAGTGTAATTTTGAGCAAGGTCGCAGCCATTGTAGTAGTACTTCAAATCGCAACCTTCATACTTTGAATCACTTTCAACAAAGGAAGAATAGGCGACCCAAGGTGTAACATCAGAATTAGCGGGGACATTACCACCAAGGTAATTGGCCTTAAAGGAACATAACAGCTTAGGTGCAGCATAGCACATTCCCGAGTAAGTATCACTCATCCAGGAGATGTCAAACACTCGGAAAGAGCTGTTATACATTTTCATACCAACTCGATTATGAAGGTCATCCGCCAAAGTCTTCCCACCAAATTCATTTGCAAGGTCAAAGGAAATTCCTCTTTCCCCATCCTTCAAGAATACGCGATCCAAGCCAAGGTTCACATCCACCTTTGCTCCCTTCACCTTAAGAATCAAGGTCATGGAAGTATTCTCGGAGATAATAATGGAACTACCAATAGAATAGGACGACGTTTCCAACTGTTTTTCAACGCAAATATCCTTGGTATTATCTCGAGTACCCTGACCATGTACTAGGCAAAGTTCTGCATAAAGCAAATTAGACACGCGACCAATCGTTCCCAATAAGGAAGCATTACCATAGATGCTCAATTGATAATACTCAGAAGCATCATCATTTGAACGGAAGATAAAGCCAGAATTGTGACGGGGATTAGCATCCGTTGTAAAGTACGAGGTCATGGTACCATTGAAACCTGCATCTCTCGTACTCAAGACAACGGCCTGAGTGGAATTTGACACGGCGGGATTCTCGTAAGCAGCAGTATTGGCATGCAAATAGTTATTCGAAATTTGCGGAGCCAACTGAGTAGATCCATTCACCTTGCTGGAAGAAGCGCAATACTCCTTTTTACGTTTGCATGTATTTTCAAGAGGCCAAACCGTATAATACTCCAAACATTCATCCGTTTTCACCCAATTTGCACAAGTTGCAGGACGGTTATTATAAACCATCACCCAGTCCGCGGTTTCGTTACCCGATTCAGCCTGTTTTCCCTTTGTAACCACACAAGAAGAACCACTTGCCTGTGAAACCGCACAAGTATCGATACATCTAGTAGCTCCATTACCGCAGAAGGAGGTGAAATCTTCCTTGCCCTCAGTCGGTGTAAAGTCTTCGTAGAAGCAATGGGTATCCTTATCATTAAATGCAACATAGAAAGAGTTATTATCTGAAATAAGGATGGGATACCTACCCACATTTACAGCATTTTCTTCGGTACAGTCCTTACCAGTACACTTAAAGTAGGAGAAATTATCCGTGCCTTTTGCCTCTGGAATAAGGAAATACTTATAACCCGGGTACACCAAGAACTGGCAGACGCTACCGCTGCCACGGCATTCCTTTACCTCTGCATCAGGGTCAGGTTCATCTCCACCACTAGCATTCATTTTAAGCAAAATACCCGTCCCTGAATTATCTGTGTTGGAAAGAGTAACCGTCAAAGCCTTCGTCTTACGAACAATGGAACCATACACGTAACCCGTTTCATTATCCTGAGTAGGATCAAACTGATTGTCCAATTGAGGAATAAATACTTCACAGTATTTGTCAACAAGTGCACTCTTACCCGTTTTCTCCTTCAATGTAACAGAAGAATACATACTGCAAATCCAATATGTATTGGGATCCGTTGCATCGGCAGTACAATTCGTACCCTTAGCATATGCCCACACATCAGTGACACCGTCCTTAGTCAGGAATTCGTCGCAATTGGGAGCATTAATAGCAGAATAATACTTGTTACCAAAGCCTTCATCACTCTGGCAGTTGGCATAATACTTATTACAGTATTCGCTAATATCCTGGCGAATAACATTAACGGATCCTGAGGTGGCCACACGGGTAATACTGACTGCACCCGGCTTACAACCGCTATAGGGAGGAATAAGCTGGAAGTACAAGGAGCCAGGCATATCCCCAGATTTCGTCACATGGAAGAGAACGTCTTTGCGCTTTGTATCAGAAGGAGTTACTTTCAAGGTATAAACGGCAGAGCCATCACTATTTGTAGAAATAGGAGTCAATCCGGTTACAGTCCATCCAGAAGGAGGCGCAGACATATAAATATCAATGGCAACTTCCTGAGCATTAGATATACCGGGAATGTCAAGTTTCACGTCAACTTCCGTAACCTCAGAAGAAACCTCGTAGAAATCCTTTTCGAAATTCAGTTTCACATCTTCGGTATTTCCATCTACCAGCGCATAGAATGTCGCATCGCCATAGGTAGAACTTGAGTAAGTACAAGTATAAACACCCTTGCTTAAAGTATCCGCAAACTTATCAACTGTAGGAAGTCCATCCGGAGTACAAGAAACATTGCTTGCAATCTTTGTTTCTGTTGCACCATTTAAATTCAAGACGTCATAGTAATCCGACAGTCTTCCCGAAGGAAGTCGAGGCAAATAAAGAACGCGAGGCATAATCAGAATAGAAGGATTTATCGTAGACGTATTGTTTACGTTAAATTCCCCTTCACGGCTTTTATATTCAGACTTCGTAGTTAGCAGTAACTGCGGAGCCACAGAGATAATGTAAGAATCAAAATCAGCATCCGTAAACGTATCTGCAGGACCCGATGACCCACTACCACTAGAGCTCTTTGTACACTTCTTTGTGCCATCATACTCACAAAGGACCGAGGCTTCGGAAAGAGCAGAAGCCAGTGTAGAATTAAAATCCGAAACAATGGTATTAACAGCTTTAACCTTATGACAATCTGCAAGATAAAGGGAGCCTGTAATGCCCTTACCGGTACCGCCATTATATTCAACATCCCCAAGGCTATAGATGAAATAATTTCTAAATGCAGAATTGGCGGTCATCTGAATAACCCCACCCTTCTTCCAGTACATCATCACGCTAGCGTCGGAACTGGTCGGAGGAAGATTGAAAGTACCTGCATTTTCAAAAACAATAATGTACTTCTTTCTTAAAGTAACTCCGGAACCAGTATTCTGGAACTGGTAATCGCTACCATCAAATTTTATCAAAAGCCATTCGTCATTATAAAGTTCACCCGCTTTTTTTGCTTCGTCATAACATTTTTCCAGCAGGGACCATCTATCTATAGAGTTACCTGTTTCCCAAAAACTTGCGGAGTATTGAGGTTCAAAATCCCCACCTGCACAAGCGCCCTTCTTCTCTGCAGAATGCATTTTGGCATTGGTCAGCAGATTTTCATTAAACTGCAGTGCTTCAGCAACATGGGGGCCAACGCAATTGCCGCTGGAACTTTCATCAATGGATTCCTGAAGGTCACTCATACTGTTTGCACCCCAACCATTAGTATCAATGGAGGCCACATAGTTTCCGTTCACCTGGAAGAAAACTTCATTTCGAGCAACATTACAGTTCGTGCCCACATTTGTGCCACTAACCGTTTCAGTTCCGCTACAACTGTAAAAAGTACTGTTCTTCCAAAAATTAGCACCATTATTATCAGTAGGGGCACAATTAGACTTGTTACAGAACGTATTAGAGGCAAGAGCCTCACCACCAGTTACAGTGTTGCCACCCTTAGATTTGTAGGTAAGCGTATGACCTGTAATTGTTTTCACGTCATTTGCATCCCAATAGGATACATAGTCAGTCGTTGCATCTACCTTTCCTTCAGAGCTGGAAACTCGAAAAATCTTCGTACCCGAATAAACATATTTGCCTGTAGAACCTAAAACAAAATTAGGAGCATCTTTATATCTCAAGTGGAAACCATCGTTGTTGATACCACCCGACAGATACACGTTACCCAGGAATTTCACTTCATAAGGCTGAGCCCCCATAACTCCGCTATAGGTAGCGATATCCGGGAAATTAAGAACTCCCCCTTTATTGATAACCAGGTTGCCATTTATGGTGTACTTGGTACCAGCATTGTGGCGAGGAGTAATCACGTCGCCATTAGAAGTCATGTTACCAGCAACAGTAATGCCTCCACCTGAGCCAGTATTACACTGAGCACCAGCAGGAGCTCCTGTACCAGACATGTCTACACCATTTTCAGCATAAATATCACCACCATAAGTATGGAGGCCGTTAAAATAAATCTTGCCCTTAACATAGGTATCATTGGTCACTTCAAAATTCGTACAGGTAAACAAGTCTCCATAGACAAACAAGTCATTAACCCTAGTACTGCTGTTCACATTCAAGTTACCGGCCACAATCAATCTTTTATCAACATCTACCGCGGTATTAAATGTGGCGCTTCCGTTAATAACGCCCGAGCTCACATCCAGGCTAATACCATCCGTTGCACCAGCAAAGACGGCTTCTTCGTAGTTAGACATTTTCGGCATTTTCGGCACTTTCGCGCGATACAAGCCGTTCACATTCAAAATGGAAACTTTCTTAAAGGTGGAGCCATCAGAAGATGTTCCTTCAGAAAGAATCTTTACCGTGTAGGGATTGGTTTCAACATCGGCACCCACAAACCAAACCTTAAACTGCTGATTATCTTTATCTAGCGGATTCAGCATGGGATCCAGAGATATGGGACGTTTTTGGGAATCTTTTAAGAACTGACGAATCAAGGCGCCAGTTTCGCTACCATGATAGGTCATCCAGTTTCTAGCAGAAGCAATACCTGCATCGGCAGCAAACTCCGCCTGACGCATATGCAAACGACCTGCAGAGGAACGATCCGCAGAGGACAACCACTTGTATGTAGCCGTTGCAGCAATCGTTGCAACAAGCATAAACATCAAAACGGTTAAAAGAGATACACCTTTTTTACTGTAGAAATGCATAAACACTCCTTATTCTGCGCCATTACTGGGAACGGCAACATCAACAGAAACTCGACCTTCTTCGTCATTCTTTCTTAAGGAAACAACTAATCTAAAAGCCTTAACATTCTTTTTATCAGCAGCAGTAATGCTATTTACTTGGCTTTCATCAAATGTGTAGAATCCTTCCGGAATTTTTACCACCTGCAAGCCGGAAATATTGAACGTACCAGAAGACAATGCCGGTGAATACGCGGCAACGTCAAACACTAGGCAAACTTTTTCAACCTTTTGGGAAACATTAAAGTTGATTTTTCGCTTCACAAGATCCATTTCGGAAGACATGGGCGGGTAAAACATCATATCCTTAATGACAGTTTTTGCCCCAGCAGTCGTTCTAAAGCCAACCGCCAAATGGTCCCTACCAGGGATAAACATTTGTGACTTATCATAAATGGACGTCTTGGATATTCCAAAAATGATTTGATAAGTCATGCCAACATCAAATGTCATCTGCGTACACAACTCTCCAAAAGAGCCGTCTGTGCCCCCCACTTCTGCTGCATAAACTTCATTTACTTTCTTTGTACTTTCGACTGTTTCATTTTCGTAGTCATAATTTGATACGAAACCGCTCAACATTACAGAACTTCCACCAGATTCCGGATCAATCGTTGTTCGGAAATAGGTAGAACCGTCATAGCGAGGAACAAGCCTAAACAAACTTTGATCGGACCCGCTAGGGAATAAGACGCCAGCACTAGAATTCGCCTCCAAGACGCTGGGAATAGCGGGAACCACTTTAAAACTATCAACCCCCTGAGCCATGACCATTTCCAGTGCACTATTTTCGGGACACATTTCATCGGCAGCAGTCTTTTTATTCCTAGTTTGGCAGCTTCTAACCAATTCGTCACCATCGATATACCAGGAGATTTCTTCAACTGCAGCATAGGAACCGTTGTCATCAAAACGAATCTTTCTGAAATACAGAGAATCCTTACCATCGCTGCTCTTCTTCAACACATAAGAAGAACGATCCGAATTTGAAGGGTCAATAAAAACATCCTCAGATACATAAAAGGAGTCCGATGTAATCGTTCTGGATTCCATAGAACTCTTTGCACCCATCTGAGCAACATCTTCCTTAAGAATTGCAGCCACCTCTTCGGCAGCAGCAAGAGCCGTAAGCTTGCTTTCAGTTCTGATGCGCATCTTAGTGCTACTGGTAAATGCAGTACCAGCAATCACCACGACGATTCCCACAATCGCCATGTACACAATCAGTTCCATCAATGTCATACCGCGCTTATTCATCGGACAACTCCTGCTACGTTGATGGACTGTGTCGATCCTTTGAATGTCCATTGAACAGAAACCGTCACCTGTTTTGCATAGACATTCTGGTATGTTTCATAATTCGACTTGCTTTCTGCAACGTAGTCATTTGTTTTTTCAACAATCACTTTGGGGGAATACTTCATAATGACTTTACCACCTAGAGATCTCTTCCATTCCCTAGTTTTTTCCCCAAGCTGAATAGTCGTTGCAGCGGTTGGACTTGAGGAGATTGCTGCACTACCTACCGCTTTTAAGGAGTCCATAATTTCCTGAGCAATCTGTACCGCACCATCACGACCTCGCATACGCAGAACAGCCTCATCATTACTAGTTTGGAGATGAAGCAGGGCCAGATACAAGAATCCTAATACAACAATGGAAACCATGACTTCCACAATACCGAAGCCACGGTTCCTAAGCGCACTCTGATGACCAAAAATGTTAAGTAACTTTCTCCACATAATCACATCCTGCCCAGCTAGTCGCAATCACCTTCGTCACAGGAATAAGCCTGTATATTATTGACTTCGTTAGTCTTCAATGCGACCGCATAATGTTTCGTACTTCCATACTGAGCGCAAACAACTCCAGTTACAGGAGCTGCAGAAAGCCCAAACCTGGGTTTAAATACGCCATTTGTTCCGGTCAGCCAATTTTTTTCGTCCGTAAAATCGGGGCATGACGTCACAAACTTTAGAGGAGTATCCAATTCCATAGAGTACAAGGACGGAGAACCTGCAGCAAGTTTGCTACAATCACTGCCTTTATAAACAAACAGCCTTCTGTCATTAGTCCCCACTTTCAAGCACAGGGTGGTAGACAATCTGTTTGCTTCGGTGGCGGTTCGTTCCAAGAAGGCGGTTATGTTCTTGGCGGCATCGTCTACTCGAGAATTTTCCACAGCACCCTGAAGCCCTGCTACACCCATAGCAGAGAGAATCCCCATGATAATGACTACTACCATGAGTTCCACCAAAGTAAAACCTTTTTTCTGCACGCGTGTCAAATTTTCACTCCATACGCAAAAGGAACGCTCCGAGGAGCGCCATACAGTATACGACACCAATATATATAAATAATCTTCAGTTCGTAAACATCAGTTTACTTTTAAGGGGTGTATGGGCTATATATCACAAATATTTGCAAAATTTCCCACAAACGTAAACTTTTATTAACAACATTATACTTTGAGCATTGTCTCGTAAAAAAGGTATTATTTATGCCAAAATCGGGTAGAACATGAAAACAAATGGATTTACACTCGTTGAATTGATGGTTGTGATTGCCATTATGGGGATTCTGTCAGCCATTGCAGTACCCAAATTTTTTGGACAGACATCCAAGGCCAAGGCTGCGGAGCTAGCCCCCGCAGCCATGACTTACATTACCCTGCAAAAAGCATATCTGACAGAAAAGCAGAAAATCGGGACCTGGAAACGAATCGGTTACAGCGCTCCTCGCAGTGGGGATCATTTCAACTACAATGATGGCGGAGTCATCAAACATTCCATAAAGCAAAGTGATTTTGCCAAGGATCTGGCAGGTGATGGCGTTATTGGCTGGCAGGCCGAAAACACCATAGCACTAGACAACTGCAAATCAGGCAATAAATGGACTATCTCCATTATCGCCCAAAGTAAAACCTCAGTCTATTTCAAGTCAAACGTGACTTCTGGTTCCTGCGAAGAACTCACCAAAGGCTGGGGACTGTGGGAGAAATAAATTTCGGCGGACGCTAATCAGATTAAAAACAGAAAAGACAGCCCTTAGCAGGGGGCTGGCTTTTCTAATTTGAGTGAAGAAGGATAAGGAGTCCTAGGACAGGTACGAGAACTTAATCGGAAGAGGTTTCTGTGGTAGATGACTTAACCCAATGAGTAGTATCAGTTGTCAAGGTGATTTCTTGTTTGCATGCTAAATCATAATAATATCGAACTCTTGGGTTTGCTTTTGTCGTGGTCTGAGTCATCACGGCATATACAACTCTAGTTCCATAAATGCGGACTCCATTTGCATCTCCATAATAAAGACTTTGTGTTGCAGCATATATATTGCCTGGCACAACACTTTCAGTAGTGTGCAATTCCGACAAAATTTTAACACTACTGGTATTCGCAGAAGAACCTACTTCGTCTTTGAGCCAGTTATTTAAATCAGTTCCCGCAGCGACATTGTCATTCTTAACATAACCACTCACATTATAAAGGCTGTTAAACGTTGTTTCATCCTGATCATTCTTATCCAAACTTTTTGCTTTGCCATCATTATCAGAAGAGCATCCACTCACAATAGCCTTTGCCAATGTCATTTTTCCTTCAGAAGTATAGCCATCCTTGGTTACTTCAATCGTATCCTTCAGCAAAGGGGAAGGATAGTTCCAAGTCTGTTTCATAGGGTCATCTTTTTCATCTTCAGTAGTTTCAACCCAATTAGACGTGTCCGTACTCATATCAATTTTGTTGGTGCCGGAACACTTTCCATTAGCGTCCAATTTATAGCAATAATCGCCGCCCGTTGCTGAAGTTGCAGTAAAATACACCTTCCTAGATCCATATGTATTAGCCATAATGATATCTTCTTTAGCATACCCATAGTACAGAGTTTGCGTAACTTCGTACGTATGGCCCTTCACCAAAGTTTCATCACCCTTTAAGTCTACTGCAGAAAGAATCTTTACCGTTGAAGAAGTTCCTCCGAGTAACGTTTGTTTTGCATCTGCGCCCAATAAACCATAATTCAAATAATAGGTTCCCGATGCCGTGGAAAAATTTTTATCTTTAGATTTATCGTTCTGCGAACTTTGTCCATTCCAAAGGGCTCCTCCAAAATTAAACGTTCCATCAGCGTTAGTATTAAGTTCATACCTAGACACAGCAGACCATTCTGTTTTCGGTTCATTACTAGACGCAGCCACCTGAGTATTCCCGCCAACGACACCCCAATCGCCGGAGATTGCGGCACATTCGCTAGAGGAAACATCCGACTTGTATTCAAGCTGAATGTTGCCATCACTATCGGCCCCCTTATTCAGGATAGTCACGGTCCATTCATTATCGATGGTGCAGCCACCAAGGGGAGCTTTATTTGTAGCTTTCCAACCTACTAAGCCGGACTCACCGAGATTAGACACATTCGTTGCAACCTTAATATCAGCCTTATCGTACGTAAACACGTCTGACTTGGGTTTGGTATACCCAATTTTTCTCCAAGAACCGATTCGCTTCTTTTCCATGACATAGGCATTCTGCAGCTTGATATAGGTATTGGCGGCGGGGGCAACTTCACTTGCCTTGGCCTTTGTAACGGAGTTCGTTAATTTGGGTATTGCAACACCAGCAAGAATACCCATGATCACAATAACGACCATGAGCTCAACAAGAGTAAATCCTGTTTTATGATTTTTATGCATAAAAACCTCTACACAAGAAAAAAACGACGCCAAAGGCATCTTCTCATTACATCCTCTACAAATATATCTAAGAAAGAGAACAATCCAATTTGTGTAGCAAAAAAAACGGGAATAAACACCCCGAAAAGCTGTTCCGAGTTGGAATACAAGAGTGAAAACTTGAAATAAAAGCTCCTTTCTTCTCTATATAAATTTCAGCGAAAGGAGTCTTCACTATGAGTATCAAAAAAACACTGGCTTATATTATTCCATCTGTGTTGGCAATGCAGATGGCTTCTTGCAGTTCGGCCACCAAACCCAATGTAGATTGGGACGAAGATTCTGAGGAGGCTTATTACGTCGATCCAGAAACCGATAAGGTATACAAGGGTGAGAAGGCTGTTGAGCAGATGTTCAACGATTCCACGTTCAACAAGTCGAATGTTGCCGCGTATACTTTAGATTTTGACGAGCATCAATTCAGTGTTTCCTCTTACATCGTGTTCTTTGCCACAATGGATACGGCTGCGGTAGAGGGAGAACGTCTTACCATGTATTTTGACGGTCTGTGGGAACAGAAGGATCCTAAAAAGTACCGTTACATTTCTGTGTATTATCTGCCAGACGACTTTGACTACAACCGCGGCACCATGACTGGGGGTACGGCCACCTTGGCATTCCGCGCACCTGTGACTATCCAGAATCCAAACAGGTATCCGGATAATGATACCACGTTGTATCATAGCGGATTCAGCACCAAGGTGGATGACGTTATTCACACGGGTCTAAAATGGGATGGGAAGCATCGCCAGATCATGGTAATCCACTCCACAGACCACACTTCAAGTACGGCGCTGCTGTCAAAGAGAGGAGGAAAATCCCTGTTCTTCAAGGAAGCACCCTCCTGGACTCAAGAAGCTTATAAGCTAAGCGAAGTTGGAGCAACGTTCGATATTCCCATGTCTCGAGTGACAGGGCTTAGGCCATCCTATAGTGCAGAGAACGGAATCTTTGTAACAACGGAATCGGGAGCAATATCTAAGAGCGATGTTGAAACAACCGAAACAAGTAAGTAAGCTGTTGTGAAGCACAAAGAAAACAAGAACCGGAACGAAAATTCCGGTTCTTATTTTTGTAATGCCTATGCTGAGATCCTTCGACTTCGCGCCTATGGCGCTACGCTCAGGATGACAGTGTGGGGCGCGGGGATGACAACGCTGATTAAATCGCGTCAATCACCTTGTTGAAGGCTTCGACGGGGCGCATCCACTTCTTCAGTAGTTCTGCCTTGGGCAGGTAGTAACCGCCGATGTCTACGGGCTGGCCCTGAGCTGCGGTGTAAGCGGCAACGATGTCCTTTTCACCAGCGGTGAGGGCTGCTGCTACGGGAGCGAACTTTGCAGCCAGTTCTGCATCAGCAGTCTGTGCGGCAAGGGCTTCGGCCCAGTACATGGCCAGGTAGAAGTGAGAGCCGCGGTTGTCCAGGTCGCCGATCTTACGGGCCGGAGTACGGTTGTTTTCAAGAATGCGACCGTTAGCTTCGTCCAAAGTATCAGCCAGCACCTTAGCCTTCTTGTTGCCGGTAGTAGAGGCAATCTGTTCGAAAGACGGAACCAGAGCGAAGTATTCACCCAGGGAATCCCAGCGCAGGTAGTTTTCAGCAAGGAACTGCTGTACGTGCTTAGGAGCGGAGCCACCTGCACCAGTTTCGAACATGCCGCCACCAGCCATGAGAGGCACGATGGAGTACATCTTGGCAGAAGTACCCACTTCCAAGATGGGGAACAAGTCGGTCAGGTAGTCACGCATCACGTTACCGGTAACGCTGATGGTATCCAGACCAGCCTTGGCGCGGGTCAGGGATTCGGTAATGGCGGACTTGGGGTCCATAATCTTGATGTCAAGGCCGTTAATATCGTGGTCCTTCAGGTAAACTTCCACCTTCTTCTGGATTTCGCGGTCATGAGCACGCTGCGGGTCCAGCCAGAAAATTGCCGGAGTTTCGGAAACGCGAGCGCGGTTCACAGCCAGCTTGACCCAGTCCTTGATGGGAGCGTCCTTGGCCTGGCACATACGGAAGATGTCGCCGGCTTCAACGTCCTGAGAAAGGAGAACTTCACCCTTGCTGTTCACTGCACGGATAACGCCCTTGCCCTTGGCAATGAAGGTCTTGTCGTGAGAGCCGTATTCTTCGGCACCCTGAGCCATCAGGCCAACGTTGGAGGTAGAACCCATGGTAGTGGGGTCAAATGCACCATTCTTCTTGTGGAAATCGATGGTAGCTTCGTAGATGCCTGCGTAGCAGCGGTCCGGAATGCAAGCCTTTACTTCCTGGAGCTTGCCTTCCTTGTTCCACATGCAGCCAGAGTTACGGATCATGGCCGGCATGGAAGCATCGATAATCACGTCGCTGGGAACGTTCAGGTTGGTGATACCCTTGTCGGAATCCACCATGGCGATAGCCGGGCCGTTAGCCAGAGCGGCATCGATTGCAGCCTTGACTTCAGCTTCCTTGGCATTGCCTTCCAGGCGCTTGTAAAGGTCACCCAGACCGTTATTTTCGTTAACGCCGATTTCCTTGAACAGGTCGGCATACTTGGTGAACACGTCCTTGAAGAACACACGAACGAAAGCACCGAACATGACGGGGTCAGAAACCTTCATCATGGTAGCCTTCAGATGCACGGAGAAGAGAACGCCCTTTGCCTTGGCATCAGCCATCTGGTCGGCGATGAACTTTTCCAAGGAAGCCATACGCATGACGGTAGCATCCAGGATTTCACCAGCGAGAGTGGGCTTTGCAGCGCGGAGTTCAGTAACAGCGCCATCAGCTGCAACGTATTCAATCTTGAAGGAGTCGGCGTCGCCCAGGGTAACGGACTTTTCGTTACCGTAGAAATCGTCGGCAGTCATGTAAGAAACATGAGTCTTGCTATCAGAAGACCAGGCACCCATCTTGTGGGGGTTCTTCTTGGCGTAGTTCTTAACAGCCTTGGGAGCGCGGCGGTCAGAGTTACCCTGACGGAGCACCGGGTTCACAGCGGAGCCCTTCACCTTGTCGTACTTGGCGCGGATTTCCTTTTCAGCTTCGGTAGCGGGTTCATCGGGATATTCCGGAACATCGTAGCCATTCTTCTGAAGTTCAGCAATGGCAGCCTTCAACTGCGGAAGAGAAGCAGAAATGTTAGGAAGCTTGATAATATTTGCGCTTGCATCCAGAGCCAGCTTGCCCAGGAATCCCAGATCGTCTTCGGTCTTGCCGAAAACAGCCAGAATACGGTGAGCGAGAGAAATGTTCTTAGTATCCACATCAATGCCAGCGGTCTTTGCAAAAGCGCTTACGATGGGCAGAAGGGATTGAGTAGCGAGGAACGGAGCCTCGTCGGTAATGGTGTAGTAGATTTTCGGGTTCATAAGGCACCTTATTTAAGTTTCGCCCCCAAAGTTAGCAAAAATCGGGCCAACGCCATTGACAATTTGACAATGAGAAAAGCCTTTTTTACTGAAAAAAATAGGCTTTTGGGTATAGTTTTAGATTTGTGGGATTGTTGTCTCTGGACAATTATTCCGCAGGATGTAAAAGTCTGTATTTACAAAAAACGTATAGATTATGGTACAGGTAAGTACAGCTAGATCCTCGATCGAGTCGAGGATGACAGCGGAATAAAGGTAGTGTGTATGAAGATGGATAGATTTTTGGTTTTTACTGGATTAGCAGCTCTTGCTGGGTCCTCTGCTTTAGGGGCGGCTTATGAGCCGCCTGCTGTTGCGGTTTCCAAGATTAATAGTTATCGCGGGTACTCCGAGTTGACCAGTGCTGCAAGCGGCATGGATATTGACCAGTATGCCTACAACATGACCACCTGGCAGATTAGCAACGGCGGTTTTTACAAGGCCATGGCAAGCAGCTACAAAAATGCCTATACCGGTGGAAACAAATCGGAATGGCGCTCTGCCAGCGGCGGGGACCTCGCCACCATCGACAACAACGCAACGGTCCAGGAATTGCGATTGTTGGCAATCCGCTACAAGGAGACCACCAACAGCAATTACAAATCGGCGTTCAAAAGCAGTTTCAACAAGGGCATCAATTTCCTGCTGACCATGCAGAGAGCCAACGGCGGCTTGCCTCAGGTGTGGCCCAAGCGAGGCAATTACAGCGACCACATTACGCTGAACGACAACGCCATGATTCGCGCCATGGTGACCATGATGGATATCGCCAACAAGACCGCACCCTTCGATAGCGACATTATCGATGACGCCACTCGCGCCAAGATGGGGTCTGCTATGGACAAGGCCATCGATTACCTCTTGAAGGCTCAGATCAAGAATGACGGTAATTTGACCGTCTGGTGCGCTCAGCACGACACCAGCAATTACCAACCGCGAGGAGCCCGCGCCTACGAACTTCCCAGCAAGTCCGGTAACGAATCTATGGGCGTTGTTTGGTTCCTGATGAATTGGCCCAACCAGACTCCTGAAATTCAGGCTGCAGTAAAGGGCGCTATCGCCTGGTACAAGAAGAACAAGAATGCGAACACAGCCTGGAACAAGACTACCGGCGCCTACGAAAAAAGCGGTTCATCCCTGTGGTACCGTTTTTATGAAGTGAACAACGACCAGTTCTTCTTCTGCGACCGCGGTGGCGAAAGCACCAAGTCTTACAACTACATGACCATCTCCGAAGAGCGTCGCACAGGATACCAGTGGGCAGGCGATTACGGCAGTGCCATTTTGAGTGCAGAACAGCCTTACCTAACCGCATTGGAAAAGGCTGCGGGAACTTACGTGGAGCCACCTCCCCCAGCAGCCATGTGCGGGAGCGATACTTGCAAGAATTATATTGACGGTGTTGACTTCATTGACATCAAGGGCGTGAAGGAAGCGACCAACGCAGGTTTCATTGGCGAAGGTTACGCCAACGTGGATAATGAAGTAGGTAGCTACGTGACCTACGGCGTTACCGCATTGAAGGAAGGCAAGTACACGCTGTTCATCTCCTTCGCAAACGGTGGCTCGGGCGCTCGCGACTTTAAAGTTAGTGCCGGCGAAAAAGTTCTTGTGGAATCCGCCAGTATGGAATCAACAGGTGGATGGACCACCTACAAGACAACTTCTGTTGAAGTAGAATTGCCTGCAGGCTATAGCAAAATTACCTTCACTAGCTTAGGCAAGGATGGCATGGCCAACATCGATTTCATCGGATGGGAGCTGGTTGAACCGGACCCGAGCCTTTCCATAAGCGGCGTGAAAATAGAACGTGAAAAAACTTTTGCACCGAAGGCTTATTCTGGAAATTACGGAAAGGGCGCCGGTATCTTTTACATCTTTAACGGCAAGAAAGACGCAGTTCGCGTTAATGGAAGGAAGTAATGAATAAAGTCGCATTGACATTGGTATTTGGGCTGGCAGCAGGTTTTGCTGCGGACGCTTTCGCCGTGACAAAGAAAAAGTTCGACTTTGTGGTTGGCGTTGACGGTGACTTTAAAGCTGCAGTTGCAGCGGCTGCTGCGGCAAATCCCAGCGAAAGCAATCGTTTTGTGATTTTCTTCCCTGAGGGAGAATACAACATTACGAATCTTACCGGAGATAGCAACGGGAAAAGTACATTCTCTACTTCCTACGTTTCCTTCGTGGGACAAACCCGCGACAAGACGACCATTTCCAACACCACTACTACAGAAGGCATCAGCGTTACCGCCACATTGTACTTTCCCAAGAACAATGGGATGTACATGCAGGACTTGACCATAGAGAATAAAAGTTCTGCAGCCAGCGCAACAGCAGCCCGACAAGTGACGATCCAGCAGAACAGCGGTGACAAGTTCATCTACAAGAACGTAAGACTGGTCAGCGGTCAAGACACCTACTACACGAAAAGTGGCCGCGCCTATTGGGAAGGTGGCGAAATTCAAGGTACCGTTGACTACATCTGTGGCGGTGGCGACGTTTGGTTTGAAGGCACCAACCTGGTGACGAAACGAAACGGCGGATACATTACCGCCTCCCAGAATCCTGGAGACTGGGGTTACATTTTTAACAACACCACCCTTAACGCCACCAACGGGGCGGGCGGAACATTCTATCTAGGACGTTCCTGGGGAAAAGCCAAGGTTGTATTTTTGAACACCACCATGTATGCCCAGCCCACTGCAGCAGGCTGGGGACCGGACATGAATTCCGCGCCGGTGGTGTTTGGCGAATACAACAGCAAGAACGGAAACGGCGGTGCGGTCAATACGAGCCAGCGAAAGACTTATTTCAGCGGCGGCAAGGATGGTTCTACTGCATCTCTCAAAACAGTATGGTCCGCAAGTGATGCAAGCAAGTATACCTTGGCAAACGTCATGGGCGGTTCCGACGGCTGGGCACCCAACAAGCTGACCGTACAGATGAGCGCACCTAAGATTTCTCAGGAAGGTTCAGAGATTGTCTGGGCAAACGATGAAAACGCTCGTTGCTGGGCGGTGTTTGTGAACGGGAAATTCAAGACCAGCGTAGCAAGCAACAGCTTTGACTTGAATGGCGTGGCAGTGGGTTCCAAAGTCACAGTGCGTGCGGCAAACTCCATGGGCGGCTTGGGCGCTACATCAAACGAAGTCGCTACTGTCGAAAGCAACGTGACCTACTACAAGGTCTCCCTAAATAATGGCATCGGCGGAACCATCGAAAGTAATTTGAGTGGCGATAAAGTTGCAGAAGGTAAGACCGCTACATTTACCGCAAAGCCCATTGACGGATGGAAGCTTGCAGGATGGACAGGAGCATCGGCCCCTTCGAACGCCTCGGCAAGCATGAAGACCTTGGAGATTGTTGCCACTGGAGACATTGAGCTGGGGGCAACCTTTATGGCGCTTGGGGAAACCACCTTCCAGGCGGAAAGCGGCATTCTAGAAAATGCCATTAACGAAAGTACCAATGCGGGCTATGCTGGTAGCGGCTACGTGAATTTTGGTGCGGGTAATTCCTACGTGAACATTCCCGTTTATGCGGATGCTGCCGGTACCTACAAGATGGAAATGTTCTTCGCCAACGGAAGTTCCTCGGACAGAGACTTGATTGTTAAGGCATTGGGCTCCTCCTCGGCTGGCTCGGAGACCTTGACGTTCGAGAAGACTGGCGCTTGGACGACCTACCTCTCGAAGGAGACCGAAATTGAACTTCCCGAGGGAGCGAGCTACATTCAGTTTGCGGTTGTGGGTAGCAATGACGGTCCCAATCTGGATCAGATTGTACTGACTCCCCTGAAGGTGGAGGAGGTTCCGGATCCGTCCCTCGGTTTGGCCGGAAGCCGACTGCAGAACTTGACCAGCGGTAAGGTTCAGGTCCAGCTGTTCAGCGTTCAGGGTAAATTTATTCGCAGTTTGAGCGTTTCCAATCTTGACGAACTTTCAAATACTCGCCTTGGTATTCCTGCGGGGTCTTATCTGATACGCATCGAGGCTCCGGGTTATAGGAAGCAGCAAGTCATTCGGGTTCAATAATGTTAGATCCCCGCCTACGCGGGGATGACAATTCTACGCGGGGATGACAATTCTTTGTATATTTGCTCTGTATGTTAGGCATCGAGCAAAAGAAAGGCAATGACGATAATCTGTGCGGTCGCATGATCGCCTATGCCCGCATTTTACCCAATCCCGACGGTGATGTGGGTGGATCGCCCTTTGATGACATGATCAAGAACGGCTTGCTGGCCCTGGAAGGGGATTTCCGCCAGGCTGTTCCCACAAAGTCTCAGCGCAAGGCCATTACGGAAGCCATGGACGAAAAGTTCGACAACATGTTGCAGCACATGGAATCCGAGGGCATCGACATTCCCGAGAATGTGGACGTGGACAAGATGCGCGAACGCCTTCACGAACTTTCCAGCATGGAAGTGATTCCTATCCCCGCCCGAATCGGAAGTTTTGAAACGGAAGAACAGATCCTGGGGGAAGATGCCGACATCTATTACATTGGCGAATTTATTGGGGCGGGTCAGGCCCATTACTGCTTGACTACCCTGCCCATTTATTATCAGGCGGTTTATCGCGAACAGGCCAAGCGTAAGGAAATGGATTTCCTGAACGAGGCCCTGGCCCAGATTGAAGCGGGCGATTTCGTGGACACGGATGACCTGCAGGAAAATTCCGACGAGCTTTTCCCGGAAGGTATCACCCTGAACAATTTCGTGGGGGATCTTTCCAAGCTTCTGAACGTTCGCGTCATTCCCTTCCTGCTGGCTGCAGAAAGCGATGTGGATTACGACCGCCAGATGATCAAGTTCTTTGAATTCATGAAGGCTTATCCGGAAACTGCAGATATTATGCGCATTGATATGGCCCTGCGGGAATTACGCCACCAGGATTCCAATGTAGCTCGCAAGCTTCTGGAACTGAGCTGCCAGAAAGTCTGTGCCGTCTACGACGAAGACTCCAGGAAGGCGCAGGACATCGACCAGCAAATCACTGAGTTGCTGAAATAGATTTCTATGCAAAAATCCCTCTCTAGCGAGAGGGACTTTTCAATTCTGCGGAAAATTACTTCTTCTTTTTGGAGGCTTTCTTTGCGGGCTTTGCGGCAGGAGCTGCGGTAGCGGCGGGGGTAGCAGCCTGTGCTGCGGTGGGTTCCGCGGGTTTAGCTTCTGCAGTTTTGTCGGCGGTGGCAGCAACCGCAGGTTTTTCCTTCAGGAGGAAGCCTGCAACGGACTTTTCGCGAACGAATGTTTTCTGGACTGCGGCCTGCACGTCGGCAGCGCTTACCTTGTTCAGTTCATCTGCCCAGTGGAGGAAAATCTTGTAGTCGCCAAACATTTCGTACCAGGCAAGCATGGTAGCCACATTTTCCATGTCGGTGAGGCTGCGGACAAGACCAGCGTAGGCGCGATTCTTTACCTTCTGGAATTCGCGTTCGCTGACCGGTTCAGTCTTCAGTTTTTCCAGTTCTTCCCAAATGATGGCCTCTACCTTGGCGGGGTCTGCATCGGGGCGCATGTTCACGCGGACGCTAAATTCGGAAACATACTTGTTGGGGCTATTGCTTGCGCTTACACCTACAGCCAGTTTTTCCTGTTCCACCAGACGCTTGTACAGTTTACCGCTACGGCCATTCAGCACACCTTCGGCAATGTCCAGAGCATACAGGATGTCGTCACCTACTTCGGGTGTTTTGAACACTAGATTATACATGTTCGGGGCATCGGGGCGCTTCACCGTCAGGCGTTTTTCACCAGCCTGTTCAGGGTCGCGGATGGTCAGCGGGGGGAAAGCTTCCCCAGCAGGAATATTGGCGAAGTACTTCTTGACCATCTCCATGGTGGATGTGGTATCCAGGTCGCCTGCCAGAACGAGAATGGCATTGCGGGGCTTGTAGTACTTGCGGTAATGTTCGTCGGCCATTTCACGAGTCAGGTTTGCAATATCGCTGGGCCAGCCGATGGTAGGCACGCGGTAAGGGAAAGCCTCGTAAATCATGGAGTTCAAGGTTTCGTAGTAACGGCCCGTGGGTTTGTCGTCGTAACGCATACGGCGTTCTTCGCGGACCACGTCACGTTCGGAATAGAATTCGCGGAGCACTGCGTTCTGCATACGGTCTGCTTCCAACCACATGAACATCTCGATCTTGTTCTTGGGAAGCGTCACGATGTATGCGGTCATGAGGTCGGTTGTAAAGGCGTTGAGGCCCGTACCGCCGGCAGCCTGATAGGCGCCCCACAGTTCATCCTTCACGAATATCTTGCGATGTTCATTGACGATGGAATCGTGTTCCGCGGTAAGTTTACGCACGGTGGCAGTATCGCCAGAAAGTTTCGCCGGGCGGATGAGAGCCTGGAGGCTATCCTGTTGAGCCATGAAACGGACGTCAGCAACACTATCCTGGATGCCCACCTTCTTGGTTCCCTTGAACAGTTCATGTTCCAGCAGGTGAGCGAGGCCAGATTTTCCCGGAACTTCGTGTACGGAACCGGTCACGTAGAACAGGCGGCAGCTTACGGTAGGAGCCTGCTTGTTAGGATGCAACAGGACGGTAAGGCCGTTATCCAGAACTTCCCTATGGACGGGAAGGTTCACATCGGCAAATACGGAAGAAGGCAGCGCCATGGAGAGGGCTGCCATCACCGGCAATAAAACTTTGCGAGAAAACTTCATATCTTGAAGATAGAAAAAAGATAATGCGAGATTCCCGGTCAAGCCGGGAATGACGTAGGAGGAAGCCGGGAATGACGTAGGAGGAAGCCGGGAATGACGAGGGATTAGATCTCCGGCATTTGCAGGAGCTGTTCCATATCCTCGGCGGTGATTTCAAAATCCAGGTTGCCATTCTCGATGATGCGTTCGGCGTGAGTGGATTTTGGCAGCGTTACCAGATTTAGCTGGAGGCAGAAGCGGTTGGCCAGCTGGGGAACGGAAACACCATACTTTTTTGCCATTTCACAAACTGCGGGGACTTGGGAAAGGCGGCCCGTTGCATTGGGAGAATAAGCCTCCACACGTATATTGTTGATGCGGCAAAATTCGATGAGTTCAAAGGGAACATGCCCGATGTGGACGCGTATTTGGTTCACTACCGGCTGGACGCGGCAATTGTCCTGAATGTTCTTGATGTCGTCGATACTGAAGTTGGAAACGCCCAGACAGCGGATCTTGCCCCAATCATGTGCGGCTTCCATAGCGCGCCAGACCTCGAGATTTTCGGCATTATAGCTGGGAGCGTTAGGATCCTTCATTTCGGCCCACGGTTTAGGCCAGTGAATGAGCATCATGTCGATGTGAGGTGTGGCCAGACGTTCAAAACTATCCTGGATGCTTTGTTCTGCGCCCTTGTAGCTCTTGACTTCTGCGGGAATCTTGGTGGTAACGAAAATACTCTCGCGGTGGATCCCTGTTTTCTGGAGGGCGCGGGAAAGGCCATCGCCTACCCCACGTTCGTTACCGTAGACGGCAGCGGTGTCAATATGTTTATAACCTGCGTCGATGGCCGCAACAACAGCCTCCGCAACTACATCATCGGGAGTCTGCCATGTACCCAGAGCCACCTTTGGAATACGTGCGCCATTTGCCAGCTTAAAAGTTTCGTCTAAAATCATAAAACCTCGCAGGTTAAACCTACGAGGTAATATATATCATTAACGCTTTATGCGCAAATAGAAACTGCCAGATCCCCAATCAAGTCGGGGATGACAACTTTACACATCACCGATGTCGCCGGTATCCACGAAGTTGCGGATAGCCTTGGAGATACGCATGCTGCAGAAGTTGGGACCGCACATGGAGCAGAAATGGCTGGACTTGGCCTGGTTACCAGGCAAAGTCTTGTCGTGGAATTCCATAGCCTTTTCCGGATCCAGGGACAATGCGAACTGGTCGTTCCAACGGAAGTCGAAACGAGCGCGGCTCAAAGCGTCGTCGCGGAATTCTGCACCGTAATGGCCCTTGGCCAAGTCGGCAGCGTGAGCAGCCAGCTTGTAAGTCACCACGCCGGCACGAACGTCATCGCGGTCCGGCAAGCCCAAGTGTTCCTTGGGGGTCACGTAACAAAGCATGGCAGTACCGTACCAGCCAATCTGGGCAGCGCCAATCGCAGAAGTAATGTGGTCGTAACCGGGGGCGATATCGGTGGTGAGAGGTCCCAGAGTGTAGAAGGGAGCGCCGTGGCACTTTTCCAACTGACGAGCCATATTGTCCTGAATCTTGTGCATGGGCACGTGACCCGGACCTTCGATAATCACCTGAACGCCGTATTCCCAAGCAATCTTGGTCAGTTCGCCAAGAGTATCCAATTCGCCGAACTGGGCTTCGTCATTGGCGTCGGCCAAGGAACCCGGGCGAAGGCCGTCACCCAGAGAAACAGCAACGTCGTACTGAGCGAGAATTTCGCAGATTTCACGGAAGTGAGTGTACAGGAAGTTCTGCTGGTGATGCTTCATCTGCCACAGTGCAAGAATGGAACCGCCGCGGCTCACAATGCCGGTAGTACGCTTGGCGCACATGGGGATGTGCTCCATCAACAAGCCTGCGTGAATGGTAAAGTAGTCCACGCCCTGTTCAGCCTGTTCAATCAAAGTATCGCGGTAAAGTTCCCAAGTCAGTTCTTCAGCCTTGCCGTTGACCTTTTCCAGAGCCTGGTAAATAGGCACTGTTCCGATAGGCACGGGGCTGTTACGGATAATCCATTCGCGGGTTTCGTGAATGTGCTTACCGGTGGAAAGATCCATGACGGTATCTGCACCCCAGCGCACGGACCAGGCCATCTTTTCCACTTCTTCTTCAATAGAGGAGGTGATGGCGGAGTTACCGATGTTACTGTTGATCTTGGTGAGGAAGTTGGTACCAATGATCATGGGTTCGCATTCGGGGTGGTTGATGTTACCCGGAATGATGGCGCGACCTGCCAGAATTTCATCGCGGACGAATTCTGCGGTGACAGGAGTACCCTTCACGCCCAGTTCATCCAGCTTCTGGTTTTCGCGGATGGCGACGTATTCCATTTCCTTGGTAATCACACCAGCTCGTGCATAATCCAGCTGGGTCAGCTTGTGGCCGCTCTTAGCGCGCATGGGATGATGCACCGCATTAAAACGCAGGTGGTCCAGTTCGTGATTTTCACGACGGGCACGACCGTAAGCGGAAGTCATATCGTCCAGCTGTTCGGCGTCGCCACGTTCCTGAATCCAGCTTTCGCGGAAACGTTCAATACCCTTGGTCACGTCGATGGTTGCATTCTCATCGCTGTACGGGCCACTGGTATCATACACCGGCACAAAAGGAGTCAGCGGATCTTCGGTCTGAATTTCACGCATGCCAACTTTGATATCGGAGAAAATCTTACCCGGCACATAAATCTTCCGGGAGTTCATAAACGGCTTCAAGAGGGAATTATTGGATTCCACTAAAGACCTCACTTTTCCTTTGGCCAAATTACTGGCACAAGTTCAAAGGGTATTTTCTCAGCCACGGCCACTCGACTCGCAGCACCCCTAAGTTATTTCGCGGATAAATATAGTAATTCGAGTTATGAGGTACGAATTATGAGATATGAATTATGCGGTGTGGAGTGATTACGCCTCACCGGCTTTCTTGGGATCGTAGGGGTCCACATGGACCATGGCGTCTACCACGTTTTCGCCCGCTTCAAGGATGCGGCGTTCCACTTCTTCGGAAAGGTCATGGGCTGCCAGGAGGGTCATGTCGGCAGGCACCACAATATGCAAGTCTACATGAAGGTCACTGCCTACGAAGCGGGTGCGGAACCCATGAATGCTAATGACCCCGGGAGTTTCAAGAGCCAGAGTTTTTAACTTCGCCGCGATTTCTTCGGGAGCGCCAATATCGGCCACCTGATGGATTCCAGGCCAGGCGATTTCATATCCGGAATGCAGAATGAAGCAAGCCACAATGATAGCGCCAACGGAGTCCGCAAACCACAGCTCCGGGAAAAGAATGCCGATGCCCACCGCAATCAACACGGGGATGGAACTATAGGCGTCGCTACGATGGTGCCAGGCGTTAGCTTCCAGAGCTTGACTGCGGATATTCTTGCCCGCCTTGCGAGTATAGCGGAACAAACCTTCCTTGATGATAATGGACAGGGCGGCCATGGCGGCGGCAATCCATTCCGGGTGAGAGGCGCCATCCTCCCCCAATCGCAAAGTCTGGATGGCATCATAACCTAGCCCCACGCCAACAGCGCAAACCGCAACGCCAATTCCTACAGAAATAAGGGTCTCGAAACGGCGATGACCATAAGGGTGATTTTCATCGGGAGGGCAGTTCCACAGCTTGGAACCTGCAATCACAGCAATATCCGTAAGGAAGTCGGACGCACTGTGAATGGCATCGGCAATCAAGGCCTGAGAGCCGCCAAAGAAACCCGCCAGGAATTTCCCTACGGAAAGAGCCACGTTCCAACCCAGGCCAACCCAGGTTACGTGCCGCACTTCGGCGCTATCATCTTGCTTTGCGATGCGAGTCATAGCAGAAAATCTAGAAACAAATTCAAACAAAGGCTTGGCTAAGTCAAACGAGTAATGGCAGAGCAACATCCTTTAGATTCGGCAAACAAAGTTTGCTAAAGCTACTGCAACGAATTAGCCCCCTAAGGCATCTAATTAGACGTAAACAAACCAAGACTTTCTAAATTTTGCCAAACAATATGAAGAAATTACTGAAATTTATCATTGTTCTCGCCGTTCTGGCTGGTATTGGCTACGGGGTCAAGACATTCGTTCTTGACAAGGGAACAGAAGCAAAGGTGGCCACCCTAACCACCGCCGCCGTTACCAAGGCAACCATTACTACCTCCATTTCCGCAACCGGTTCCCTGGAGCCTGTGGACCAGGTGGAAGTTGGCACCCAGGTTTCTGGCGACATCAGCAAGATTTACGTGGACTTCAATTCCAAGGTCAAGAAAGGCCAGGTCATTGCGGAACTGGACAAGTCCAAGCTGCAGGCCACTTTGACCCAGGCCGAAATCGCCTACAAGTCCGCCGAAAACGACTTCAAGTACAAGGAATCATCCTACAATCGCACCAAGAAGCTGGCCGAAAGCAATAGCGCCAGCGCCGTGGATCTGGAATCTGCAGAATACAGCATGAACGCAGCCAAGTTCACCGTGGAACAGCGCAAGAACGAAGTGGCCCAGGCCCGTTTGAACTTGAGCTACGCCACCATCAAGAGCCCTATTAACGGAGTTGTCCTGAAACGCGCCGTGGATGTGGGCCAGACTGTGGCCGCCTCCATGAGCACCCCGACCCTCTTTATTATCGCAAAGGATTTAAGCCAGATGAAGGTCATGGCCGACGTGGACGAAGCCGACATCGGTCAGGTAAAGGCCGGCCAGCGAGTGGAATTTACAGTGGACGCCTTCCAGAACGACAAGTTCAGCGGCAAGGTCCAGGAAGTTCGACTGAACCCCACTACAACTTCTAACGTGGTGACTTATACGGTGGTAATTACCGCCGACAATCCGGACCAGAAGTTGCTCCCCGGCATGACAGCCACCTGCACTATCGTTACCAAGGAAGTGGTGGACGCCATCTCTGTTCCGGTAAAGGCATTGAAGTTTACTCCCGACGAAAGCACCCCCATGATGGACCCGAAGGACATGCCTCGCCCGCCCATGCCAGAAGGATTCACTCCTCCTCCGGGATTCAAGGAAGGCGAAATGCCGCCCCCGCCGCCGGGAATGGACGGTGGCGACGCACCTCCCCCACCGGGAATGGCTGGTGGTCCGGGAGCAGGTGGCCCTCCGGGCAAGGGTGGATTTGGCGGAGGCAAGAGCGGCAAGAAGAACCGCAAGCCTCCTCAGCTGAAGGGCAACCACGTATGGATCAGCATCAACGGAAAGGCCGCCCCCCGCCCAGTCGAAGTCGGCATTAACGACGGCGTGAACGTTGAAATCCTTAAGGGTCTAAGCGTAGGCGACACCGTGGTAGTTGGCCAGGAAGTGGAAACCGAAGCCAAGGTCGAAAAGGAAAAGGCAAGCAGCCCCTTTATGCCCGGCCCTCCGGGAAAAAACAAAAAAAAGAAATAAGGCGAGCGCAGCGCGAATATTTATATTCGCATTGCCGAGCCGACCCTTTAGCCCTCGTAGAGGGCCAAAATAAGGCGAGCGCAGCGCGAATATTTATATTCGCATTGCCGAGCCATCTCTTTAGCCCTCGTAGAGGGCCAAAAGAAATAAGGCGAGCGCCGCTCGCGACCAATTGAGAGAGAGACGAAGACCATCGCTACGGCGGTGGCCTTTTTTTGAAGGACGAGGTTTGAAGGATAGGATTTGCGGGGGCAAAATGGCAAATGTCTAGTGCGAATTTGGCTGATGGGGTAAACTTGCACTAGTGTCAAGCCAGTGCCTATGCGCAACACTAGTACGAATTTGCAGGAAATCCGTTTTTTGCACTAGGATTTTTAAAGACATCGGCCAAGATCACCGTTTACACTAGGATGAATCTGCGATTTGTTTGATATTTGCACTAGTCAAATTGATTTGAGAGACAAAAAAGTAGTGCAAAAAACGATAAAACGGGGGTTTCGTACTACGATTTTGGGATTTATGCAAAAAACCCGAGTCAGCATAAGGCTGGACTCGGGATTTTTCGTTAGGAAGTCTCGGGCGATATCGGGTTGGCCGCTACACTCGGGATTGCTAGTCGTGGTGCGCCACTCGCCTCCTAATCGTGGCGCTCGCGATTTTCAATCACGAGCGCTTGACTAACGGTTTGCCAAAGAGGACAAGCAAGCTTGTCCTCTTGCAAACCTTGTTAGTCGTTCATCATATGATTATAGAACTTGCGGTATTCGTCCTTTTCTTCGGTCTTACGGACGGCGATAGCGTCCTGCGGGTGACGGTTCAGCATACCGGTGATCATCTGAGGAATGATGTAGCCCCATTCGTACTTGGCCTGGAGAGGCAAGAACAGTTCCTGGTAAGCGTCCAGAACCGGGCGCAGATCGTACTTGGGGTTCTTCAGGAAGCCCAGGAGGAGTTCGGTGGTGCAGTTGCCTGCGCCACGGCCCATGCCGGACACGGAACCGTCAAGGAAATCAACGTGGTTGATGATAGCCTGGATGGTGTTGGAGAAAGCCAGCTGCTGGTTGTTGTGGCCGTGGAAACCGAAGCGCTTGTTCTTTACGATGCCGCGGTAGCGAGCCATTTCCTTATCGATGTCTTCCTGGTAGAAGGCGCCGAAGGAGTCAACCAGGTACAAGACGTCGGCCTTGCATTCTTCGTTGACCTGATGGAGAGCTTCGTCCAGTTCCGGACCGCGGTCACGGCTAACAGCCATGATGTTCAGGGTGGTTTCGTAACCCATCTGGTTGAAAGCGTTCACCATTTCGATACCCTTATCGATGTTCTTCACGTAAGAAGCGACGCGGAACATCTGGTACGGGCTTTCAGAAGCGGGCTTCACAGCGTCCATGTTCACACGACCCACGTCAGCCATCACAGCCATCTTCATCTTGGAATCGATACCGTCCTTCACCTTCCACAGGAGATCGTCATCGCAGAACTTCCACGGGCCGTATTCCTTGGGGTCGAACAGTTCCGGAGAGTTCTTGTAACCCATTTCCATGTAGTCAACGCCAGCGGCAGACAGGAGGGTGTAAAGACGACGGACGAATTCCAGAGAGAAATCGTGCTTGTTGACGAGACCGCCATCGCGGATGGTGCAGTCGAGAACCTTAATGCTTTCGTAGTACATAACTAGGGCCTAGGGGCTAGGGGTTAGGGTTTAGGGATGCGGGCAAGGCATTCTTCTAAGGTCTTGCGAACGCATCTTTTTTCTATGAGGGCAAAGGTAGATTAAAAAAAAGGTACGCACAAGGGGAAAGCCTGTGACGAATAAAAATATTCACACAATAAACGCATTTTATGCGTAGATAATACATTTTTACTTGTTTTTCCTTGATATTTAAGGAATTAATAATCCAAAATTTTGCGATAAGCACTCCCTTTTGGACGTTTTTCTTTCATACAGGCGGAACGCATCGCCGGAACCACCTTTTATTTAACGCAAATTTTGCGTATGTAATTAAAATTCCTGTTCCTGTTGTATACAACAAATAAATTGCAAGCCAACCCACGCTTATCCTATAAAATTAAATTTAGGACCATGAGGACAAAGATTTTTACACTTAGCACTTTTGCAGCACTAGCAACCATCGGCTCTGCCAACGCTGCCACATTTTACCATAACCAGGTGGGTTACGACGCTTCCCAGCCAAAATCCGTAGTGGTCAAAGCTGCAGCGGGGCTCGACGGAGCAGACTTCACCGTAGAATTAGACGGATCTGCAGTCTACTCCGGCAAATTGAGCAAGGGAACAAATCCCGACAACTGGATCAGCGGAAGCGATGTATTTTACACCGCAGACTTTTCCGGAGTGACCACCCCCGGAACATACACCATCAAGCTTTCCGACGGTTCCTCTCTGGAGAAGATTGTCATCGCCGAAAACGCCTTGGCCGCCAACACCCTGAAGTCCGTGATGGATTATTTCTACAAGGACCGCGCCGACAAGGATCCCATCGTGGGCTGGGACCAGAAGGTTTCCGTTTACGGTAGCAGCGGCGTAACACGAGACGTACACGGCGGATGGTATGACGCCAGCGGCGACGTGAGCAAATACCTGAGTCACCTTTCCTACGCCAACTACCTGAACCCACAGCAGATTCCTTTAACTGTGTGGGCCCTGGCCTTTGCTGCAGAAAAAATGCCGAAGACCTTGGCAGCCAACCCCTCAACGGTTACCGCAATTGACGAAGCTATTTACGGCGCAGACTTCCTGGTTCGCATGCAGGACGAAGATGGGTTCTTCTACATGACCGTCTTCGACAACTGGGGACAAGGCGATCGTTTCCTCTGCGCCTTTAGCGGAAGCGACGGCGTAAAGAGTGCAGACTACAAGACCGCTTTCCGTGAAGGCGGTGGCATGGCCATTGCAGCTCTCGCCCGCGCATCGACCTTGAAGAAGAACGGCGACTACACCAGCGAACAATACTTGGCTGCCGCAATCAAGGGCTTTGAACATCTGCAAGGCAAACAGTCCATGGACGGCTCTTGCGAATACTGTGATGACGGCAAGGAAAACATCATCGACGATTACACCGCATTGCTTGCCGCAACGGAACTGTACGCCGCCACAGAAGACAAGGCCTACTTGACTGAAGCCCGCAAGCGCGCACGACACCTAAGCAAACGTATGAGCGAAAAGGGCTATTTCTGGAGCGACGATGACGAAACTCGCCCCTTCTGGCATGCCAGTGACGCAGGTCTCCCGCTTGTTGCTTTAAGCCGTTTTGCGGAAATCGAAAGCAAGCAAGACATATCCTCGGACGAATTTATCGACAAAATACCTGTTTGGGTTCGTCCCGACTGCGACTGCGATCCCATGAACGAGCTCCTTTACCAGGTTGGAGACGCAATAAGTGCACACTTGAACTGGCTCGTTTCCATAACCACCGAAGTGGATAATCCCTTCGGCTACGCCCGCCAGGCTGCAAAGACCCAAGGCGCCATCAAGAACACCTTCTTTATCCCTCACGACAACGAAAGTAAGTACTGGTGGCAGGGCGAAGACGCCCGAATCGCAAGTCTTTCCGCCGCTGTAATCTACGCAGCAAAGATTTTAGGCAGAAACGGAGCGGACAGCGAGGCTATCAACAAGTACGCCACCGATCAGCTAGACTGGATTCTGGGTAAAAATCCTTATGGCGTTTGCATGATGTACGGAAAAGGCCTTAAGAACCCCGACAAGTACAACGGTTCTTCAGACTATGACGCCACCTTGGAAGGCGGCATCGCCAACGGCATTAGCGGCCTCAAGGAAGATGGAAGCGGAATTGTCTGGGACGACGTAGCCGCCATCGGCAAATCCGAAGAACCTTGGAATAACTGGCGCTGGATCGAGCAATGGCTCCCCCACTCCACCTGGTACCTGATGGCATTAACCGCACGTTACGATGAAGTAACCGAAGCCTTCAACAAACGAATGCCCACATCCATCAACAGGCAAATTGCACAACAATTCAAGTTGTCTCTAAGCGGTCGCACCTTAAACATAAGCGTCTTGAACAAGGATAAAAACGGAACTGCAACGCTGATAGACTTGAGCGGTCGCATGGTCATGAGCCAGCCTGTTGTAGCAGGTCGCGCCACCATGAACCTGGCCGGATTGAAGAGCGGCGTGTACATGGTGAAGGTTGGCGAAGTCAGCAAGAAGATTGCAGTGAAGTAAAAAATCACCTTTTACACAGTTCTAGCACGGAATGTTCCCTCCCCGAGGGAACATTTCTCATATACCGCCATATATTCCATCTTGGATTATAAAAAGGATTGGTGTATGAAAAAAATTCATGTGTTTTTAGGAAGCGTACTTTCCTTCGGTCTTTTCGCCGGAGCAGAAGCCGCTCCGTTCAACCCTACACCCAAAACCATCGACAACGATGGCGATTCGGTGACGCTGCAAAAGCTGGGTGACGAACATTACCATTTTACAAGAACCATCGATGGTTACTTGCTGGAACAGGACTCTAATGGCGTTTACTATTACGTCAATAGCAATGGGGAACGATCCAATATCAAGGCAAAAAATGCGGATGCCCGCAGCGCAGCCGACAAGGCTTTTTTGAAAAAGCTGGACAAGAGTAAAGTACTGGACTCCCACCAGAAAAAACATCCGGACCGTTTCAAACGCAAGGAACGAAACAAGCGTCCCAACTGGGTACCCTCTGCAACCTCCAGCGAGTCGAGCAACTCTAGCGATAGCGGCGTGCCGGCGGTTCGCTACCTGCCCAACGCAAAAGTCCACACCCAGGGAAACATTAAGTTCCCCGTAATTCTTGTGGCGGGTTCCGGCAGTCAGGCAAGTATCGATTCCACCACATTGTATAAAGTCCTGAATCAGGATAACTACACCGCCGGAGGCCATACCGGGTCTGTCCGCGATTATTTCAACGACCAGTCCAGCGGAGCGTTCAAGCCTAGTTTCGACCTGTTCTACGTAACCGTAAACAACTCCCTAAGCAGCTACATCGGGAACGAAGACCAGCTGGTAGCCGCAGCCATCAGCGCTCTTAAATCCAAGTATCCCAACTTCAACGCTTCCAGCTACGATTCCGATGGGGACGGTAACATTGACGCCACCGGTTTCCTTTATGCGGGAGAAGTCAACAACGGGCAAGAGCTGGGCGGATTCCAGTACGAATTGCAATGGAATAATGCAGGCACTCAGGACGCAGGTAACGGCAAGAAATTCAACAGCTATTTCATTATTAGCGACCAAAGTTACTTCCCCGTGTTCGTTCATGAATTCAGCCACACCATGGGCTTGATGGACCACTACTGCGTACGTGCCGATGACTGTTACTCCGACTTTACCAATAGCAGTTACCAATCTCCCGGTGCCCACTATTGGGACGTGATGGCCACCGGCATGTACGCCAATGGCGGTTTGACACCTCCCAGCTATAGCGGTTTTGAACGAGCCTTTATGGGATGGATGAACTACACCTCGCTGACATCGTCTTCGGCAGTTACAACCATCACTCCGCTGAACACAACTAACATGGCCTACAAGATTCCCGTCAGCGGCGATAATGACGAATGGTGGGTTTTGGAAAACCGCCAGAAGACCAAATGGGATGCCGCACTTCCCAATCACGGCATGCTGATTTGGCACATCGATTACGATCAAGAAGCATGGGATGGAGACGCCCTGAATGACGACAAGACCCATCAGAGAATTGACGTGGTGGAAGCAGGAAACCTGAGGGTAACCGGCTACTACGATGGCTTTGAAACAACCCACTTTATGGACGATCCGTTCCCCGGTTCCCAGAATGTGACAAGCTATGGGCCGTTCACTTCCTGGGCGGGCAAGAGCCAAGGTATCCAGCTTTACAGCATTACGGAAAAGAACAACAAAGTGTGCTTTGCAACCCAGAGTGGCGTAAGCGTTGGAGACTGCAACAGCGCGGTTTCTTCTAGCTCTAGCGCGAAGTCATCTAGTTCTGTTGCGAAATCTTCTAGTTCCGTCGCGAAGTCTAGCAGTAGCGTGGCAGCAAGTTCCAGCAGTGCAAAATCCTCCAGCTCTGTCGTGAAGTCTAGCTCCAGTTCCATGCAACTGGTGACCCAGACGATCAACCTGAGCACAGAGCTGACCATCAGCGATTCTTACGAATCCGTTAGCCTTGACTTAAGCAGCGTTGCAACAGCCCTTGGAATTTCTGCGGCAAACGCAAGTTCCCTGTACCAGAGTGGCGAATTAACTTACAGCGCGGTTACAAGTGCAGGTATTCTTGACAACACGCCATCTACCGCAGAGGAACCGGGTCACTGGTTTGATGAACAAGGTAACGTTATCAGCTGGGGAGCAGGCGCCGCCCTCTATTCCAACTTAAATTTGGACAACATGACAGCTACCATCGGGAATTACCCCGACGGAATTACCCCGGGAACATACAGCATCGCCCAGGCCTTGACCTTCAACGGGAAGCAGGTGATTTTCAAGACACAGATTACTGCAAAATCCAGCGAAGGGACTTTGGCTGTGAAAGCAGAACACAAGGGACGCACCCAGATGAATTTGGAACACAAGACCTTGCATATTGCGGCATATGGTCAGGCGGTCAAGTCCGTAGCCTTATTTGACCTGCTGGGCAATAAGATTCAAACCATTCAATTTACGGGAGAAAGCTACAGTCTTGACTTAGCACCCTTTGCTGGAAAAGTTCTGGTAGTGCGCCTCACCGAAGGCGGCAAGGTGATGAGCCAGAGAAAAATCTCAGTGAAATAATCAGAGAAAATTTCAAAAACTAACCCTTAGACAGGGTCAGTAGAACCGCACCGGCAAGGATGATGAAGGTCGCCAAAAGCAGCTTGATTCGTTCCTTGGCGGTTTTGTATTCTCCAAAGACGAACACGCCCCAGCTCAGGTTTACCAGCAGGTTCAACTGAGTGAGAGGATAGCCCACGGCATAGCCCAAGGTACCGCCAGCAGCAATTGGAGCAATGGCCCAGAAGCAGCCGTGCATACCGATGGTCCAAAGGGCACCCGCACCTGCGCACACAAGGCTAGGCAGCACCGGGAATCCAAAGGATTTCTTGCGTTTGAGCATCAGGATGCCCACCAGAATTTGGCTCGTAATGAAAATGCCGATGGACAAGGAACACATGAATTCCACATCCGTCAGCTGCAGGCCATGAGCCGTCGCAATCTTAAAGGGAATCAGGTATGTACCGAAAACGAAGCCACCCAGGAAGGAACGCCAGTTCTTAAACACGGAACCGCCGGTGGAAGGCGTCAATCGGGAGAGGCCAACCAGAAAGCAGACGATTGCCGGAATGGAAAGTGCATAGTTAGACGGTTCGCCAAACAGCAAAACGCCCGACAGGAAGGAGGCCAGAATACTCACGCCCATAGCACGAACACCAGCACCGGCCAAGTCCGCTTCGGCCTGAACCGCCCAGAAGCAGAAGGCACCACCAGCTACCCACAGGGCGCCGCACAACAGGCCCATGGGATTCATATTGAAAGTTCCCGTCACGAAGGCTATGACTAGAGAGCAAAGGAGAGCCCCCGTTGTCATCATGGACAAGAAAGACCAGGAAGAGTAGGAGGACCACTTCTTTAAGGGCACCATGTAGGAGCCGAAAATGACGATGGCGAGTAACGCGCCGAGATAGCTATTTCCCAATGCAGAACCCCGCAAAGATGGATTGTAAAACGTCTTCGGATGAGATTTCGCCGGTGATGCTCTGGAGAGCGCGGCGAACGATTTGCATTTCAAAAGCCAGCAGTTCTACTGCGGGATTGGAGCGCAGCTGATGGAGCACGCGGTCGATGCCAGCCAGAGCTTCTTCCAGGCACACCTTCTCACGTTCGCTTGTGATCCAGAGATCTTCGGAGTTTTCGCGATTCTTGAAAAGGCGGGCATTGAGGGTGGACTTGAGTTCCGCGAGACCTGCGCCTGTTTTTGATGAAATGGCAAGTGCAGCTAGATCCTTCGACTCCGCGCCTAAGGCGCTGCGCTCAGGATGACATGCGGGGGCAAGGTCCTGCTTTGTGTAGAGGACAAGATCCGGCATTGCACCAAGATTCCTTTCGGCAAGCTCAGGGCAGGCTTTCGACTCCGCGTCAGAGGCGCTACGCTCAGGATGACAGTTGGAGCTGTCCACCAGCAGGATTTTCATGTCGGCTTCTGCTAGAATCTGGCGGCTCTTTTCCATACTGAGTGCGTCCAGAGCGTCGGCGGCGCGGGCAGCTAAGCCTGCGGTATCCACCAGACGGATTTCGCCACCGTCTAAGAACAGACGGACTTCCACGAAGTCGCGGGTAGTACCTGCGATGTCACTGACGAGAATGCGGTCTTCGCCCAGAAGGGCATTCACCAGGCTGGACTTGCCTGCGTTGGGAGCGCCATAGAGCACAACCAGAGGGAGGCGGCCTACTTCGGCCTTCCCGCGGAAACTATCCAGAATATCCTGAACCGACTGGCGGATAGCCACAAAGCGCGTTTCCCATCCAGCGTAATCCGGATCCGCCTCTTCTTCGGCAAAATCCACATCCAGTTCCATTCGTGCGGAAATATCCTTCACCTGGGCGGTTAACGCACTCACCTTGCGGGACAAGGCACCGCCCAGCAAGCGGTGAGCGTTTTCCAACTCGGAACGGTTTGCGCTGTGAATCACGTCGGCAACGGACTCGGCCTGAGTCAGGTCCATCTTCCCGTTCAAAAATGCTCGACGGGTGTATTCCCCCGGCTCCGCCAATCGGACGCCATCCACCATGCGGCAAGCCTGGAGCAGGTCTCGCACAATCAGGGGGTTTCCGTGGGGGTACAGTTCCAGCACATCTTCGCCAGTGTAGGAATTGGGACCTTCAAAATACAAGTAAAGCAGGCTATCAATCACAGCCCCGGCGCGGCACCCGCCTGACAATTGAACATCGCGGCACCCACCCGCCACATCAGCGGGCCACCTTGCCGTACCCAGTTTTGCCATGTGGGATTTAAGACCGGCCTGGGCCTTTTCGCCAAAGAGGGCATGCACCACGTTTTTTACCTGGGGGCCACTGACGCGAATAGCCGCAACGGCACTCACTCCGTTTGGGGTCATCGGTGCTACAATCGTCTGCTTATCCATATGATGTAAAAGATAGAAGTAACATTTATTACAAAAAACTTTCACTATTCCTCTTTTATTGTTTTTCGTGATACATTTTTACTATCCGATCAAAATATGATGTGAAATTTCACCTTCATAAACTAATTTTACCCCACTATGAGTCAGTTCAAGATTATCTCCCGCCCCCTTGGCACCCTCGAATGCTACGTCCTGCAGCGCGATGATGGTGCTGAATTCGAAGTTCTTAGCGGCTACGGTTGCGGCCTGAACGCCTGGCGCGTCAATGGCAGCGACCTCCTGATGGGCTACCGCCAGGGCGACGACATTGCAAAGATTGCCCCTGATACCAATGCGGGCTGCCGACTGACCCCGTTCCCGGGCCGTACCGCCTACGCCAAGTTTACCTGGGGCGGCAACACCTACCAGTTGGAAAACAATGTGAGCTGGGCTCCTCACGCCCTCCACGGTTTCCTCCAGAACAAGGAATGGAAATTCCAGAGTTTCGAAAGCGATAGCGACAGCTGCACAGCCATATTTACCTGCGACTGGCCGGGCGCTTACACAGGCTTCCCTTTCCCCTATCGCGCCACCAACATGATTACCTTCAACGGTGAATCTGTCATGATCCAGTCCAAGGTGGAAAACCTGGGCACGAAGGACATGCCCTATTCCGAAGGTTGGCACCCCTACTTTATGCTGGGCGAAAAGATCGACGGACTCACCATGAGAATTCCGGAAACAAAGCTCGCCCTCCTGGACCAGGCGGACCTTCCCACCGGCAGTTTCAAGGACGACACCCGCTTTGTGGCAGGCAACAAGATTGGCGACATGTTCATTAACGACTGTTTCTGCCTGAACGATGAATTTTCCAAGGTCCGCGTCACTGACACCCAGGATTTGACCAGTAACGCCCATGTGATTCTGGAAAGTGCGTCCAAGACTCTGGATATCTGGCAGCGCGCCGGCGTGGAACAGTACAACGCTATCCAGATGTACACTCCTCCTGACCGTATGAGCATCGCCATCGAACCCATGACTTCCGAGCCGGACGCCCTAAATCATCACCGTGGCCTGATTGTGATTCCGGCAGGACAGTCCAGAACCTTCCAGTTCGGCTTTACGGTCTCCGAAAAGTAGGCAAAAACGTAATCTTTTTTCAACACTCCTTGGTTGGAATGGCGTTTTCTTAATGAAAACGCCATTTTTTCGTTTTTTTGCTCGTTGAGTTTTTTTCAACACAATTACAACCGGTGGGAAAGAAATCGCGCCTCCATTATATGGATGAGTATAGTTTTAGGCAGCGAACCAAAACAATTGTATGAGGTGTATATGGATTTCAAGAAAACGCTTTTAGCATTCGGCCTTGCAGCTGCAGCCTCTCAGGCAGCAGTCAGCTACAGCATCGGCAATGCAAATGCAACTGAAAGCGCCCAGAAGTTGTACAACTTCCTGGCAACCAATTTCGGTACCCACACCGTTTCCGGTGTTCAAACCGGCGATCTCGACGGTAGCGTCGTCAAGGAACTCCCTGACTTACAGGCCGTTTATGAAGCAGCAGGCAAGTACCCTGCCCTGGTCGGTTTTGACTTCCTGTTCGCCAATGGCATCAAGGCAGACGACAGCTGGTACAAGTCCTATACCCAGAACGCTCTGGATGCAGCAGCCGACTTGTGGAAGAACGGCGGCATTCCCGCATTCTCCTGGCACTGGAAAGACCCCAGCCACACCATCGACGCCTTCTACAACAAGAAGGGCAATGCTAAGGAATACACCACCTTCGATTATTCTGCCGGTTTTAAGGCAGGCACCACGGAATGGGACGAAACCTCCGAAACCTACAAGCAGATTGTAGAAGACATCGACGAAATTTCCGCACTCTTCAAGACTTTGCAGGAAAAGGGCGTTGCAGCCATCTTCCGTCCCCTCCACGAATCTGGTGGAGCCTGGTTCTGGTGGAGCGCTACCGAAACCATGCATAAGGGTGCTGAATACGCAGCTCTCTACCGCCTTGTTTACGACCGTATGGTGAAGGTCAACGGCGTAAATAACCTGGTTTGGGTCTGGAACGCCGAAAGGTCCATTTTCACCGACGCCACCTGGGATCCGGGTGAAGCCTACTACGATGTATTCTCCGTAGACATTTACAACAGTTCCTACGACTACCAGAGCAATGCTACCGCTTACAAGGACATGGTAGCTCTCCACGCCAACAAGATTCTTGCTCTTTCCGAAAACGGTCCTATTCCTGACGCATCCCTGATGCATGCCGACGGAGCAGTTTGGTCCTGGAACATGCCTTGGTACGAAACCTGGAGCGGTAACTTTGTCAGCAAGACCAAGAATACCGTCTGGGAGGCAAACCTGAAGTCTCCTTGCGTCTATGCTCTCGAAGACATGCCGGGCTGGGACAACTACACCATCAGTAACGCTCCGGCAGCCGCTTGCGAAGTTGGCTATGCCCTTGCTGATTTGGATACCGCTGTAGACCATACCATCAACTTCCCTGCAGATACCGCTACCAACGGCTACCTTATGGTTACCGCCAACGCAACTGCTGCCGATACTGCCAGAGGCAATATCGTGATTAAGTCCGGCAAGATTGACCTTTCCAGCGCAAAGAAAATCACTCTGGAAGTGGACAATTCCAACAACGATGCCGGCGTGTGGTTCACCATCGCCTTCCTGACTGGCGCTCCGGATTGGGCTTGGGCTCAGCCCGATGGCTGCTGGATTAATGCTGGCGAAGAAACCACCTGCGAAATTGATCTGAGCACCACCGCTAAGGATCAGGAAATTCTGGAAGGTGACGATTACACCAACTTCATGAAGAACATCAGCAAGTTCTACATCGAATTCTTTGGTGCAGGTTGGTCTGGAACTCTGTTCTTTGACGATGTCAAGACTGATGCAGGCGTTGTGATTAACGACTTCAACAAGAAAGCAAAGATTTCCATTGAAGAAGGCAACCTCGTAAAGGCTGAAATCATCGGAAGCGGAACCACCACCGCCATTAACACCATGGCAGCCGCCAAGGCAGCAGGCCTCAAGGTTCAGGGTCAGAGCATTATGTTCACTGCCGCTTCCGCTGGTAACGTCAATGTCGACGTCTTCAGCATGACCGGCAAGCGCGTGGCAACCCTCTACCGTGGCGCTCTCGCCGCCGGTACTCACGCCTTCGATATGTCCGACCTGTCTAAGGGTCAGTACATCGTCAGCGTGAAGGGCGCTGGCATGAACGCCTCTCAGGTCGTAAAGATCAAGTAATTACAGAATCTCGTGTTTGGGATGTGTGCGCCGCGGAGTTCATCCGCGGCGTTTTTTTTGCATTTTTTCGCGTTTTTCCGTTACTAGCGCCTGGATCCAGTTGATTAAATTCACAATAAAGTTTACGATAACCTTTCTTTACGCCCTTTCTCCATTCTTTTGTATAGATTTAACGCTGTAAAAAAATATGGAGATGTTCTATGAATAAATTCGCCAAAGCAGCCCTTATCGCTACTCTTTTCGGCTCCGCAACTGCAGTATTTGCAGCGCCGGGCCTGACAGTAAGCGGCACCGACTTGATGTACAACGGCAAGAAGATTTTCTTCTCCGGCACCAACCTGGCCTGGGCCGACTACAATTCCGACGTAGGCGAATCCCCCTTGGACGAAAATGCATGGCGTAAGGCCGTGGAAGGCACCCGCGCCGCAGGCGGTAACGCCATTCGCTGGTGGCTTTTCAATAACATGAGCCAGAGCCCGGCAATCGACCCCACCACCCATCTAGTTACGGGTCTGAAGGCAAGCACCTTGGCCAATATGAAGAAGGCTCTGGACATTGCCGAAGAATACGGCGTTATGGTTTCCATGTGCTTGTTCAGCCACAACCTGATGGAACCCAACCAGTGGGGCATTTACGATGGCGAAAAGTTGGACTTTACCGCCAACCAGAATTTGTTTACCGACGAAGGTACAACCGCATTCATCAACAACGTCCTTGTTCCCGTGGTAAAGGGCGTAGGCAATCATAACGCCCTCATGACTTGGGAAGTGTTTAACGAACCTGAAGGCATGACCAGCGTGGGCTGGACCACCAAGAAGCTGGACAAGGCTACCCTCCAGAAATTTACCAACAAGGTGGCAGCAGCCATCCATACTACCAACCCGGAACTGCTGGTTTCTACCGGTAGCGTGAATATCCAGTATCAGGAATGGTGGAATGACGCCAACCTGGTGGCAGCCGGTGGCGAAGCCAACGGTACTCTGGACTTCTTCCAGACCCATTACTATCCCTACTACCAGAACGACGCCGTATCTCCCTTCGTGAATACTGCTGCAGAAATGCAGGTAAAGTACAAGTACGACGCCAAGCCCATGATTATCGGCGAATTCCCGGCCAGCGGCTGGACCTTGGCTGACGGCACACGCACCACCAGCATGGCGGCAAAGACCGACGTTTCTACGGAACAGGCCTATAAGTTCGCTTACGAAAGCGGCTACGCAGGTGCATTGGCATGGCAGTACATCGGCGACAAGACCGAAAGCAATTTCGGCGGTTATAGCTACACCATCGACCCCGCACTTGATGCCATGACCAAGCTGGCAGCAACTGCAGAAGCCTCCATCAAGATTAAAGACGTAGCAATTTCTACTGAAGGTGGCGACGGCAAGATGGCCGTGACCTACGGTGATGACAACGCCCAGATCGAATACCAGAACAAGGGCGGCTGGGACCTTTCCGGCGCAACCACCTTTACCTGGACCGCCAAGAACAATGGCGACGCTCCCGCAGATCTTTACTTGATTCTCAAGCTGACCGATTCCTGGAAGTGGACCGAAACGGATGGTAGCTGCGAAGTTCCCGCCGGCGAAAAGGTCACCTGCTCCATCGATATTTCCGATCTGGCTGACCGCAACAAGACTCTGTCTGTCGTGATCGCCAACTATGCCGCAGGCTACACTGGCACAGTCGTCTATGACGATTTCGCTGCTGGCGACAAGGTTCTGTTCAACTTCAACGAAGATAGGTATGACGCCTTTAGCCGCGGTTACGGCAACACTGAAGAACAGATTCCCGAAATCAAGATCGTGTATAACGAAAACTACGTCATGGGCGGTAACGCCGCTGCAGATCCTGCAGCAATCCGCGCAACAGGAGCGGTCGCAGCCTCCAAGATGAACGTGGTTGGCAACAGCATCATGTTCACCTCCGCAACAGCAGGGGACGTAAGCGTAGAAGTGTTCGGCATGAACGGCAAGCGCGTGGCAACCCTGTTCCACGGCATCCTGAACGCAGGCACCCACGCCTTCGACATGTCTGAACTTTCCAAGGGTCAGTACATTGTCCGCGTGAAGGGCGTAGGAATTTCCGCCACACAGATTATCAACCGTTAATTTCCGGCTGATTTTCAAAATTCAAGCTTATGGGCCGCAGAGGAATCTGCGGCCTTTTCCATGATGAGAATGATTCAACATTTTTACCAAATGAAACAGGATTCCATTTTGAGAAAAGGTTGGATGAATATAAATTTAGGGCGAAAAAAGGAGCGTTTATGGGATGTTTGAATAACGCTAGTCGAGGAGTCTCCCTCGCAGGTTTGATTTGTGCCACTGCAGCTACCGTAGCTAACGCAGCGGCTATTCGTCTTGAAGCAGAAGATGCCGTTTTAGCGGACGACCACAGCGTAGTGGTTACAGAAAGTGCAACCGCTTCCGGTGGGGCCTACGTGGCCATGAAGGAAGGTAATCTGGAATTTAAGGTGACCGTTCCCGAAACCGGTTATTACACCCTGTGGGCCAACTACATGCTGCCTACGGGTGGTACCGACAAGATCCAGAATTTGACCATCAACGGAGTTTCCTCGGGTCAGATTTCCTTCGGCATGAACGACGAATTTTCCACCATCAAGGGTGCGGGAAAAATCAAGCTGACCAAAGGCGAAAACACCATCGGCATCGTGAAATCCTGGGGCTGGGTCAACCTGGATTATATTGAACTGACGGAATACGAGGCCACGCCCTTCAGCATTCGCGGAACGCCTGTTACCCCCGAGCCTACCGAAGGCGCACAGAAGCTGTATAACTTCTTGCTGAAAAACTTCGGGAAACGCACCATTAGCGGCGTCATGACGCAGAACCCCTTCGCAAATGACGGCATGTACACTCCCCAGACTTACGAAACCCAGACGGAACTGAAGTATATTGCGGAAGCCTCCGGCAAGAACGTGGTGCTGGTGGGTTTCGACTTCTTGCACGCTACCGGCAGTGGCTCCGACGGCATGTGGCATCAGGGCTACACTCACGCAAGTCTGGAAATGGCAAAGTACGTCTGGAATCAAGGCGGCATCCCGCAGTTTAACTGGCACTGGAAAGATCCCATGTGGGAAGTGGAAGCCTTCTACACCGAATCCAGCGGAAACACGCCCTTCACCACCTTCAGCATTACCAAGGCCTACGATCTGACCACCAAGAAGTGGAAGACGGAATCCGATGAATACAAGGCCATTGTCCGCGATATGGAAATGATTGCCGACAGCCTCCTGACCTTGCAAAAGGAGGGCGTGGCCCTGCTGTGGCGCCCGCTCCACGAAGCAGCAGGCAAGTGGTTCTGGTGGGGTACCGATGGTGCAGAAGCCTGCGTAGCCCTGTACCGCCTCATGTTCGATCTTTTCGTCAACACCAAGGGCGTCCACAACCTGATCTGGGTCTGGACCACCGACGAAGCCAAGGACGCCATCAACTGGTATCCTGGCGATGAATACGTGGACGTGGTGGGACGCGACTATTACTACTACCCCCGCGAAGCAAATCACTCCAGCTTGGTAGGCAGTTTTGAAACCGTCAAGAACATCTACGGTGGCAAGAAAATTATCGCCCTCAGCGAAAACGGTTCCGTTCCCTTCCCCGACGAAATGAAGGCCGATGGAGCCAACTGGAGCTGATTCATGCCTTGGTACGGTGACTACGCCATGGAAAGCTGGGCTAACGACAACACGGCGGAAACCTGGAAGACCGTGATGAACAACGATTATATCATCACTCTGGAAGACATGCCAGGCTGGGACAAGTACGAAATCGACGAAAACATCATTGTAGACCGTATTTCCACTCCGCAGAATTCAGGCGCCAGTGTTTTGAAGAACAAGAAGAATACAAGCGTCTTCGACCTAAACGGCAAGCAAGTGAAGAAGGGAACTTCTATGCAGAATAGAATGTTCATCGTGAAATAACGCAAAAATTTTTTGGTATAAAACAAAGGTTGTTTATGGGATTGAAAATAACATTAGCCGCCCTGATGGGCATTGCCGCTGCAGCATCCGCCGCAGAAGCAACTAAGTACGAAGCAGAAGACCAGGCCGGTGTGGACGCAGCAAGCATCCAGGCCGCCGAAGGATACTCCGCCGGAAAGTATGTGAAGGTGGGCGCCGCCATGACCTTTACGGTTACCGTGGACGAAACCGCCATTTACGATATTGAAACTCAGGTTTTGATCAAGCAATACGACTGGACTACTTCCAAAATTCTGGTGAACGACGTGGAAGTGGGCTCCCTGCTGACAACGCCCCGCAACTGCGATTCCGCCTATGTGGTAACCGCTTCCGCCAAGATGAAGACGGGCACCAACACCATCACCGTGGGCAACGGGGCCATCGGCGTGGACTACATTTCCGTAGGTCGTCATCCGGATCCGGAATTCAAGATCAGCGCCCTGCCCGTCACACCCAATGCGACCGTCAGCGCCATGAAGGTAAAGACTTTCCTTCGTGATAATTTCATGAAGAAGACCATCAGCGGCATGATGATCAGCGACCAGAATTTCAACTACGATTACGGCAACATGAAGTTGCTTTCCGCCGAAGAATGTACTCCTGCAGACTCCTGCAAGTTCCTGAATGGCGAAGACAAATGGAAGGGCCAGACGGACATTGCAGAATTCTACAAGCGTTCCGGCCACTATCCCGCAGTTGGCGGCTTTGACTTCCTGTTTGCCGCAGGCGGCCACAGCGATGAAGGCTGGTTCCGCGGATATACCGACAACCACGTCCTCATGGCCAAGGAACTTTGGGATATGGGCGGCATTCCTACCTTTACATGGCACTGGAAGGTGGGTCAGGATACCGTATTCTACACCAAGGAAAACGGCTTCAAGAACGCCGGCTGTACCGAAGGCGTGGAAGGCAGTTCCGCCAACAATTCCTGTTTCAACTACACCAAGGCCTTCAAGGATGACAAGTGCCTGGAAATCGATGAAACCTCCAAGGAATACAAGGATATCGTAAGCGACATCGATAAGATTTCCGCACACTTGAAGGGCCTGGAAGAACAGGGCGTTGCCGTACTTTGGCGCCCCCTTCACGAAGCAAGCGGTGGCTGGTTCTGGTGGGGCGTTGCGGAGCCGGAATGTTACGTTCAGCTGTGGCGTTTGATGTTTAACCGCATGGTAAACGTCAACGGTAACAAGAACCTGATTTGGGTCTGGAACATCAATACGGATCCTAAGTTCGGCTATGACTATTCCGCCCTCAATGGTGCCTGGTATCCGGGAGCCGAATATGTGGATATCGTAGCAGTGGACATTTACGACCCGCTGAACGACCACAATTCTGCAAGCAATTACTGGAACAAGATCATTAGCGAAGTGGGTTCCGACAAGATGATCGCCCTCAGCGAAAACGGCGCCATTCCCGACATCGACAGCGTTGCCGAAGACAAGTCCTATTGGAGCTACTGGATGACTTGGAGCCAGACCTGGAACGGAAACTTCTTGGACAAGACCACAAACGATATGTGGAAGCGCAACCTGGACGACGAACGCATTATCGCTTTGGACAATATGCCTGGCTGGGACAACGTAAAGGCAGACCCCTCCACCGAAGGTTCTGTGGTAGCCCCGGGCGAAACCCTCAAGCAGAGATTCGCAGGAATTGCAAACAACGTAACAATCACGGCAAGTGGCAAGAGCCTTTCCCTGAATATTCCCCAGGCTGGCCGCGGTTCTATCGCCCTGTTCGACATGAACGGACATCAAATCGCAAGCCTTGCCCAAGGCAATTTGACCGCCGGAAATTACCGTTTTGACCTTCAGGCATTCGCTTCCGGAAGCTATGTGGTCAGGGCCTCCTTTGACGCAGGCAGCACGGCAAGAGTCATCAAGCTGAAATAGCCTTCCATGGAGCTTTAAGTTCCCTAAAACGTAAGGTTTTTGTTTACATTGGCGCGGGTTCAAACCCGCGCTTTTTTCGTCATTTTCTATCTTTCAAAAAAACATTTGGTGTAGTTATGACTAAAAAACATCCTCTGTATTTTACAATTCACGGCCACTTCTATCAGCCGCCTCGTGAAAACCCCTGGACCGGTGTCATTGAAAACCAGCCCAGCGCCCGTCCGTTCCACGACTGGAACGACCGCATTGCAAGCCAGTGCTATAGCCCTAACTCCGCAAGCCGTATTCTTTCCCCCAACGGCCGCATCGTAGATATCGTCAACAACTACGATTTCATGAGTTTCAACATGGGTCCCACTCTCATGGGCTGGATCCGTACCAACACTCCCGATACCTACAAGCGTATTCAGGAAGCCGACAAGCGTAGCATTGAACGCCTCGGCCACGGCAACGCCATCGCCCAGGTGTACAACCACATCATTATGCCTCTTGCTTCCGAACAGGACAAGAAGACTCAGATTGAATGGGGCATTCAGGACTTTAAATTCCATTTCGGTCGTATGCCCGAAGCCATGTGGCTTGCCGAAACTGCCATCAATTTCGAAACGGTAGTTGCCCTCATTAAGGCAGGCATCAAGTTCACCATTCTCTCCCCCACTCAGGCAGATTCCTTCCGCGCTTTGGCAGCAGATGGAACCCCCAAGGAAGGCGAATGGACCGGTTGCAGCAATACCGATATTGACACCACTCGTCCCTACCGCATCTACCCCCGCGATAAGGAAGGCAACCTGGTATGCGATGGCTATCTGGACGTATTCTTCTACAACCCCTGGCTTTCTTCTGCCGTTGGCTTTGAACACCTGCTCCGTGACGCAGGCACCTTCGGCAACAAGATCAAGAGCGCCTGGGACGAAAACCGTGAAGAACCCCAGCTGGTAAGCATTGGTACCGACGGTGAATCCTACGGTCACCATGAGCCCTTTGGCGACATGTGCGCCGCCTGGCTGTACAACCACTACGCACCGGAAAACAACATGGAACCGGTGAACTACGGTTGGTTCCTGGAAAAGTTCCCGCCCGAAAATGAAGTTCTCCTGAAGAACTTCTACGGCGAAGGTTGCGCCTGGAGCTGTGCTCATGGCGTTGGCCGCTGGTATCGCGATTGCGGTTGCTGCACTGGCGGCGGCCCCGATTGGAACCAGAAGTGGCGTGGACCTCTCCGCGATGCCTTTAACCACCTGAAGGAACTTGCTGATGACGTATTCGTCCGTGAGTTCGAAAAGATTTCCGATGTGAACCCCTGGGATGCACGTAACAACTATGTTCAGACCCTGGTAGCTCCCGAAGACAAGTCCCGCGTGGACGCCTTCCTGAAGGCCACCATCAAGAATCCTTCTGACGAAGCTCAGCGCGCCCGCGCGATCCGTCTGTTGGAAATCCAGAAGTTCTGCCTGTTTAGTTTCACTAGCTGCGGCTGGTTCTTCAACGATATTGAAGGTCTGGAACCGGTGCAGAACATGCGTTATGCCCTGCGTGCCATGGAACTGCTGGAACGCTTCCTGCCCTACGGTCACCACATCCGTAACGAATTCATCAGCATTCTTGCTCGTGCTACCAGTAACGAACACAAGTGGAACGGCGCCGAAGTCTTTACCCGCTACGCCGAGGAACAGGTTCCTGTGGTCGTAAAGGAAATGGCAGAACGTGCAGCCATCTTCCACCTGGGTCTGGAAGACGGTTACGACAACAAGGACGCTCGCATTACCGCAACCAAGATCGCTTCCCGCCGCCGCCAGACTCTGGTCCGCGCCGAGTTCAACGACAAGCTGGTGGGCGACTCCCGTGTTTCTACCGTACTTGCTATTACCGACCAGCTGGGTCGTATCAATCTAGTCGTCGCCGATGGCGAAAACGAACAGAACGGTCTGAAGTTCGCCGACGATCCCAACATGAGCACCAACGAGCTGCAGGAACTGTACCCCACTTCCTACGTGGTTCGTATGCGTAACCTCATGAGCGATTCCCTGAAGCGTATCAACCAGATTTCCACCCGCAAGTATCTCACTGGTCTGACCGAATCCTACAGTAGTTTCGCTCTGTCCCATGGTCTGTCCATCGACAGTCTGGCCGACCCCGACCATACCCTGCCGGATACCATGCGTAAGATTTTGTCTCTGGAAATCAACTCCAAGATACACCATCTGGCCCTGTCCTATATGGAAGAAGACAACAAGAAGGTCTTCGACGAAATCAAGGACCTGGTGGACGAAGCAAGCGCACTGAACACTCACTTCTCCTTCGGCGGCACGGGCCGTATGTTCTACGCAAAGCTTGTAGAACTGATTGACTCCGTTTCCAACAAGCTGGACAAGAAGTCCGTGAACCATATTACCGGTCTCATTACCGTCGCAGACTGGCTCCACCTGGGCATCGACAAGACAAGTCTGGAAAACAAGGTATTCCCCTTCTTCAAGGAATACAAGAAGAATCCGGATGGCAAGCTTGCCGCACTGAAGCCCATGTTCAGCTGGCTCAACTACGAGGTCTAAATGTACAAGATGTCCGCAAAGCCCATGATTTCCGCAAAGCAGATCCAGACTCGCGTCAAGGATCTGGCTACGGAAATCAACTCCACTTTTGAGTTTGACGTAATCCTGTCCGCCCTCACTGGCGCCTTCATGTTTACCACGGACTTGTGCCGTGCCATGGCAAACTTCAAGCATCGCATCGCCTTCATCAAGGCTTCCAGCTATGGTTCCGGCATGGAATCTAGCGGCAAGCTGAAAGTGACTGGCCTTGAAAAGTTGGACCTCAAGGGCAAGCGGGTCTTGATCGTGGACGACATCCTGGATACAGGTCGTACCATGAGCACCCTGGTTTCCATGTTGAAGGAAGCTGGTGCCACAGACATTCGTACCTGCGTTCTCATGAACAAGGAAGAACGCCGTTCCGTAGATTTCCACGCCGATTACGTTGGCTTTGAAATTGCAAACGAATTCGTAGTGGGCTACGGACTGGATTTTGACGAAGACTACAGAACCTTACCCGAAGTCTGGACTTTGGAAGAAGTCTAACCCTCATTTGCTTGGTTGAAAGATATGGCAAATAACGATTTAGATGAAGTCAAGTTCCACGCGACCCAAACCTTCGAGGCCGTGGGCCGTAGCTTCAACAAGATTGGACGTGGCAAGCGCGCCCTCATCATACTTGCTGGTGGTTTATTCTTCTTCATCGGAGGTTACGTTACCTGCAAGTTGATGAACGACATTCCCGCTTTGGGCACCATCGAAAAGATTGCCGCCCAGCCGGACCTTCCCAACAAGTGCAAGTACCGTTACGACCGCGCCATGGAATACGCCATCATGCATGAATGCGTGTTCGCAGGCCAGAAGGCTCCCCGTAACCAGACGGAACTGGTCCAGCGCATTAACTACTGCACCTGCGCCCTGGAGGGCGTACAGAAAAAGAAGCCCTACCAGAAGATGTTCGAAAACAACCTGGTGGACTTCTCCTTCAAGATTCGTGAAGAAAATCTCTGCCAGGAAAACAAGGTGATTCCCACCCTGGAAGAAGAAGAACCTGTTAAGGAAAAGAAATGAATATTCTCGACATAGAAAAATCCATCCGTGAAGAAGCTGAAGTTCTTGTACAGAAAGAACCTCTTTCTGTGCTGATGCTGAACGAGCAGATTCTATGTCGTAAGAGTTTTGCTGAAATGCTTGGCGTAACCCTCTCCTGCCAGCTGGCTGGGGAAGTCATTGATAGAGCCGAGCTGGAAAAGATGTTCGGTAATTTGTACGAGAAGTACCCGGAGCTTCTGATGAGTGCAGCCAAGGACTTGCACGCAACGGTTCTCCGTGACCCCGCCTGTACCAGCTATCTGGAACCGCTTTTGTTCTTTAAGGGTTTCCAGGGACTTCAGGCATTCCGTGCAGCACACATCCTGTGGAGCGAAGACCGCACCTTCCCCGCCAAGATGTTACAGAGCATCATTAGTCGCAAGTTCGGTATGGACATCCATCCCGCAGCCACCATCGGTTACGGCATCCTGGTAGACCATGCCACCAACATTGTCATTGGCGAAACCGCTACTGTAGGGAACAACGTTTCCTTCCTGCACGGTGTTACTTTGGGCGGCACCGGTAATGAAGTTGGCGATCGTCACCCGAAGGTGGGTAACGGCGTAATGCTGGGCGCGCACGCCCAGCTTCTTGGCAACATTCACATTGGTGATGGTGCCAAGATCGGCGCAGGCGCCGTCGTCGTTACGGACGTTCCTAGCCATACGACTTACGCAGGTGTACCCGCAGTTCAGGTAGGACGTCCTCACGATGAAATGCCCAGCTTCAACATGGAGCAGGACTTCACCCGCGACGCATGACCAAGAAAGAAAAAATCGCGTTCATCAACCAGAAGTTAGACGAGTTGTTCCCCGACCCGCCTATTCCTCTGGATTACCGCGATCCGTACACGCTCCTTGTGGCAGTCGTCCTTAGCGCCCAATGTACAGATGCCCGCGTCAATCTTGTAACCGCAGAACTCTATAAGGTAGCAGACACTCCCGCCAAGATGGTAAAGCTAGGCGTTGAAGGCATCGCCGAATATATCAAGACATGCGGTCTCTACCAGAATAAAAGCAAAAACATTTTCAAGCTGTCCCAGATCCTGGTGGAAAAGTACGGCGGTGAAGTTCCCCGCACTTTCGAAGATCTGGAGGCGTTGCCCGGCGTTGGGCACAAGACAGCAAGCGTCATGATGATTCACGCCTTCAAAGTTCCCGCCTTCCCTGTGGATACACACATCCACCGTCTGGCAGCCCGCTGGGGACTTTCCGATGGAAGCACCGTAGAACGTACGGAAGCCGACTTGAAAAAATCTTTTCCGCCCGAAACCTGGGAATTAAAACATCTCCAGATCATTCTGTTTGGCCGCACCTACTGCAAGGCCATGGGACATAAGGTGGACCAATGCCCCATCTGTAGCGTCATCGGTTGCAAAACAAAATAAGCGAGCATTTCTGCCCGCTTTATTTATAAACTCTAGCTTATTATCCCTTCAGCAACTCATCAAAGTAGCAGATGGTCTTTTCAAGACCCTTGCGCAAAGGAATGGTAGGTTCCCAGCCCAAGGCGCTCTTCGCCAAATCGATATTGGGCTTACGCATCTTGGGGTCGTCACCGGGCAGGGGCTGATAAATAATCTTGCTCTTGGAGCCGGTCAAGTCCAGTACTTCCTTTGCAAGTTCCAGCATGGTAAATTCGCCGGGATTGCCGATGTTCACAGGGCCAATAATCTTGTCCTGGTTCATCATGCGAACAAAGCCTTCAATCAGGTCGTCCACATAACAGAAGCTGCGAGTCTGGGAGCCATCGCCATAGATGGTAATGTCTTCGCCCTTCAAAGCCTGCACGATAAAGTTAGAGACCACGCGGCCATCGTTAGGCAACATGCGAGGGCCGTAAGTATTGAAAATACGGACGATGCGGATGTCCACCTTGTTCTGGCGATGGTAATCCATAAACAGAGTTTCAGCCACGCGCTTTCCTTCGTCGTAGCAGCTACGGATTCCGATGGGATTCACGTTTCCCCAGTAGTCTTCAGTCTGCGGGTGAATTGCAGGATCGCCGTAAACCTCGCTGGTACTAGCCTGGAGAATGCGAGCCTTCACGCGCTTGGCCATGCCCAACATATTGATGGCGCCCATGACGCTGGTCTTGATGGTCTTCACCGGATTGAACTGGTAATGCACAGGACTTGCAGGACAAGCCAGGTTGAAAATGCGATCCACTTCCAGAAGAATCGGTTCCGTTACATCGTGACGGATCAGTTCAAAGCTCTTGTTGTCACGGAGGTGAGCCACGTTAGCCATACGGCCCGTGAAGTAGTTATCCAGACAGATGACTTCATGACCATCATTCAGGAGACGTTCACAAAGATGACTTCCTAAAAACCCCGCACCACCAGTAACTAAACAACGCATATTATGCTCCAATGATATTGGGCATAATATAGTTTATTTCACAATCTGGTTCTTGCCGTGCTTCTTGCCCCAGTACAGCTTTTCGTCGGCCTGGCGGATATATTCCTCATATTCCGTGATATCGTCACCAGTGCAAAGGCCGATGGTCACCGTAATAGAAACTCTCGTCTCCTTATGGTAGATTGCCTGTTCTGAAAGCTTGGCACGGAAATTTCCCAGAACATCCAAAGCATGGGCATTATCCACCTGGGGCAAGTAAAGCACGAATTCTTCACCACCCCAGCGGACCGCCACTGCATTGGACGGCAGACAGGATTCAATACACTTACTGACGGCAGACAGGACCCTGTCACCCGTTTCGTGTCCGTAGGTGTCGTTAATCTTCTTGAAGTCATCCACGTCCAGCATGGCCACGGAGAAGGAACGTTCCTTTTCTTCCTTGCTACGCTTCATGATGCCTTCAAAGAAACGACGATTGTAAAGGCCTGTCAGCATGTCGTGATTGCTGGTGTAGTCCAGCTTTTCCCTAGTAGTACGAAGTTCAACCAGATAAAGATTAGACAGGTAGAAAAGGGTAAACAGAGTAATAACGAGATTGATGCTATTTACAAGAGACTTGTATTCAAGAACCGTATCCATCAACTCCGGATGGAACGAAAAATTGTAAATGGAGATCTGACTAATGGCCACCGCGCAGATAGCCCCAATAAACTGGTACACATATTTCTTCCTATTTTCGGAGGGGAGTAGGAAGAATATGACAGCCACCATTCCGATGACAAAGTTCAAGTAACCAAAGTGACCACCAGAAGTCAATTCACTAAGAGCTGAGAAAATGATAATTTCGAAGTAGGCGAAGGAAATCCTGAGATTTTCGCTTTTCCTCATGAACAGGATGAAAATTACATACAGGCAAGAACTGACGCCATTAAGAACCGCAAGAGGGAACAGCCCTATTTTCCCGAAGAAAAAGATATTGAATACATGAACACAAAGACACATCATCAGAAAGATTACGGTCCTATGTTCCGACAGATTCCTTAAAAGATTTTTCTGCACCTATATTTCTCCTTCTTACTTGAGAAAACTTATTCTTCCTCGGTGTCTCGCGATTCCTCGCTATTGATATTCGTCGCGTCCCCGTTCAGGGCCACTAGGCGAATTCCTCGCAGCGTCAGGAATGGATCATACTTGTCAATCAGAGATGTTCTTCGAGCGATCGTTTTTCCCCATCCGCCGGTCGCATAAACCGGCATATCGTCGCAGCCAATTTCCTTCTTTATTTTTCCAATCAGGAATTCCAGCTGAGCAAGAAAACCATACAGAAGACCTGCACGAATGGCGTCATCCGTGTTGTCCGCAACAACTGCGTCGGGCCATTCGATGGTCACCGGAAGCAGTCGGGCTGCCTTCTCCGTCAAGGCGTCCAAGCTTGCGTTAATACCGGGAATAATCACGCCACCCGCAAAGGCGCCATCCTTCATGACGTCAAATGTGGTGGCAGTCCCCATATCCACGATAATCGCATTCTTGAAACCCGCCTCACGCATGGCAAGAACGTTACACAAACGATCCGCACCCGCCATAGACGGGTTCAAATAGTTAATCTGCAAGCCCATGCAATTCTTGGAATTCACCACCTGCACGCGCTTTTTCAGCAGAGAATCCAGAGCCTTGATCCAGGGGCGTTCCAAAGCAGGCACCACCGTAGAAAGACCCACATGGGTAATTTCTTCCGTTTTAATCTTGGAAAAACCAAGAAGGCCACCCACCTTGTTCATCACTTCGTCAGAGGTGGTTTCCTTGCGGGTCGTCAAGCGCCAGTAATCCACCACCTTGGTACCCTTAAAGATACCAAGCACCGTATGGGTATTACCAACGTCAACAACTAATGTTACAGAATCTTGCATCGTCATCAAATTGCGCAGAGCGCCTAGATTCTCATGGAAATGTCCAGAGCCTTCACACTGTGAGTGAGAGCTCCCACGGAAATAAAGTCCAGACCGAGAGTTGCAATTTCCTTGGCACGTTCCAGAGTCATGTTGCCGGAACCTTCCACCAGGCACTTGTCGCCACTTTCCTTAATGATCTTAAGAGCTTCGGCCATGGTTTCGTTACTCATGTTGTCCAACATAATCACGTCCACGCCCTTGTTCAAAAGTGCGCGGAGCTGGTCGAAAGTTTCCACTTCCATTTCAACCATCAGGTTCTGGGTGTTGTTCTTCTTCACAACAGCCAGAGCTTCCAGCACGCCACCTGCAGCAGCAATGTGGTTGTCCTTCACCAGCACCATGTCAAAGAGACCCATGCGATGGTTGGAGCCGCCGCCTACGCGAACAGCATACTTCTGCAAAGTACGGAAACCAGGAATAGTCTTGCGGGTATCCAGAACCTTGGTCTTTCCGCCCTTCAATGCTTCCTGGAATGTGTGGGCCACGGTAGCCACGCCAGAGAGCTGCTGGATGAAGTTCAGCAAGGTACGTTCACCGGTCAGAAGTTCATGAGTAGTGCCATCCAGTTCGGCAATCAGGTCACCCTTCTTTACCACGTCCCCATCCTTCTTATGGAGGGTCACGGTGGCATTAGCCTTCATTTCCTTGAAGACCAGTTCAATAAAGGGAAGACCAGCCACAACGCCATCTTCCTTGGCAATCAAACGTGCATGCTGTTTCTGGTCAGCAGGAATGGTCCACATGCTAGTCACGTCGCCCGTGCGAACGTCTTCGGCCAAAGCCAAGCGGATCATGGTCAAAGCATCTTCTGTAGGAAATACCGGAGTAGAATTATCACCGTACATATATAACCTTCGGTTAGTGATGAGTTATGAGTGATGAGTTACGAGCCTCAACCGGGCTCATTACTCATTGCGCGCCTTTTCCTGTTAAAACAACATAAACAGTACGAACGAGAATCTGGAAATCCAACAAGAGGCTCATGTTCTCGTAGTAGTACATATCATACTGAAGCTTGATCTTCACGTCTTCGGTGCTGGTATCGTAATGATGGCACACCTGAGCCCAGCCCGTAAGACCCGGCTTCATTTTAAGACGGCTAATGTAGAAAGGAATCTGTTCGCGAAGCTTACCGATAAACACGGCACGTTCCGGGCGGGGGCCCACCATGCTCATGTCGCCCTTCAGCACACAAAGAATCTGGGGAAGTTCATCAATACGAGTCTTACGCAGGAAACGACCAATGCGAGTGATTCGCGGGTCATTCTTGGTAGCCCACTGGGCGCCGAACTTTTCCGCATCCGTACGCATGGTGCGGAACTTGTACACGTAGAACGGTTTCCCATACAGGCCGATACGTTCCTGAGAATAGAAAACAGGACCGTGATCATCCAGCTTAATCGCAATTGCAGTCAACAAGCAAACAGGCAGAGAGCAAATGCCCAGGAAGGCGCCAAACAAAATGTCAATAACACGCTTGACTCGAACTTGCCAAGGAGGCATGGTAAAGGGCAACAATTCCTGCAATTCAAAGCCGTACACCAGGTTAGCCTTGAACTGGCCATTCACCACAGGATAAAGTTCAGGAGTCAAATAAATATGGAGAGGACATTCGCAGATCCACACCAGGATTCGCATGATTTCCTGAGGAGAGGTACTGTCATGGGCAATAATAATTCCGGTGACCTTAAGCTTCTTAATCAAGGTAGGCAAGTCAGAGTACTTACCCAGCACGGGTACACCGGCAAATTCCTTGTCCATCACCTGGTAACGTTCATCCACAAAGCCAATGACACGCTGACCTCGCTCGGGGGTCCGGGCAAGATCTTCCGCAATTTTCTTACCGGCATCCGTAGCACCAAGGACCAGAATGTTATTGGCACCGTAGCCATGACGGAGAAGACTGCGAAGGCAACCGTAAATGATCATGCGGAAAACGGCCACCAAAGTCAATGCGAATCCACCGTAAATGAAAATCCAGGGGAAACGGGATCCGTACAGGTAGCCGCTACTCAGCGGTTCGTTGGACATGACCTTCCCGATAAATTCAGCGCCGAACAGGCAAAGAATAATCAGGACAATACCAATCACCACCGCACGAATGACTCGCAGGATCTGGTGGGTTCTAGACTGCAACAGCCAGGAGCGGTAGAGACCTGCGCAGGTAAACAGCACAAGCCAGGCCACATTCAGGACAAGTCCCATGTGGTAATAATCCACGAACATCTTGCTGGGATCGTACTTATCTACAATCCAGCCACTATGGAACTGCACCCAAAACGCCAAGCCAAAGCAAATGGACAAGATTACGAAATCCGACAGGATTACGAGTATTCTTTCCAATGTGGTAGCTCGAATCATAACGACACCAATACGATTAATTCAAAAATGGGTCGGGCAAAACCCCGACCCGGATTTCATTAAGCCAAGAAACGGATGACCTGGCTCTTTTCAACGATTTCAGCAAGGGCGTCGATGGCATCCACAGCCTTCTGAGCCTTGCTATCCAAGGTATTTTCAGTAATAACCACCACGGAAACCTTACCCGGATCCTTTACGTTCTTCTGGATAATGGTTTCGATGGAAATACCATTGTCTGCCAGGATCTTGGTGATCTTTGCCAGAACGCCGCAAGCATCACGAGAGGTGAAGCGGAGGTAGTAGCGAGCGCTGGTTTCGGAAATAGGAACCAGGGTAGCAGAATTTTCAACGTTGAACCAGCCCAGGGGCAGAGCCTTACGAGAACCAGTATCAGTGGAGCGAGCCAGGGATACCAGGTCAGCCACAACAGCGGAAGCGGTGGGCAGACGGCCAGCACCAGCACCAGTCTGGAGAGTTTCGCCCAGGTTGTCGCACTGCAGGTAAACAGCGTTCAGCACGCGGTTCACGCTGGACAGCTGATGTTCCAGAGGAACCAGGCAAGGATGGACACGAGCATCCACACGTTCGCCTTCACGACGGTAGATACCCAAGAGCTTGATGCAGCAGCCAAGTTCCTTGGCAATTGCAATATCCTGAGCGGTAATCTTGGAAATACCGGTCACATGAATCTTTTCGAAGTCTACGCGATGGCCACTGCAGAGAGAAGCCAGAAGTGCAGTCTTGTGTGCGGAGTCGATACCTTCAATATCGAAGGTGGGATCAGCTTCAGCAAAGCCGAGGCGCTGGGCGTCCTTCAGAACCACATCGAAATCCAGGCCTTCTTCAGCCATACGGGACAGGATGTAGTTACAGGTACCGTTAATGATGCAGCTGAGGTTTTCAACGGTAGAACCCAGGAGACCTTCCTGAAGACTGCGGATAATAGGAATGCCACCGCCCACTGCAGCTTCGAACAGGACATGCAGGCCCTTCTTTGCAGCCAGGGGGAAGATTTCGTGGCCATACTTAGCCAACAGAGCCTTGTTTGCAGTCACCACATGCTTGCCACTTTCGAGAGCAGCCAGGATCCACTTGCGAGGCATATTGTAGCCACCAGCAAGTTCCACCAGAACGTCGATATCGTTAGAAGCAATCATTTCGTCTGCGTTAGTGGAAGTCTTGTAACCCTTAGCCTTGAAGGGAGCCACTTCTTCATCAGACTTTGCGCAAATGCAGGAGAGTTCCAGTTCAACACCGAGCTTTTCCTTGTATTCGGCAATCTTCTGTTCAAGAATCTGAATAACACCGCCACCGACGGTACCTGTACCAATAAGACCAATACGCAACATATAGCGTCTCCATATTAAAATTTTTACGGAAAAAACATAGAAAATAATAGGCTAGTACTTTTTGTTCCGCCCCAAAAGAACGCCTCTCTACAGCACAAAACAGAAATCCGGACGTGTTTTATAAAAAATGAGCAGAAACACATTTCACATCACTAAAAAAGGACACATTTTTTATGGATCCACCCCATTTGTAAACCATCATTATTCTAAATTTGGGAACATGGAACAAGTGAGTTCAAATCCGGCTATCGACAACCTGCTCAACGAGCAGAAGCTTAAGAATATTGTCTATCCGGCCCGCCTTTTCAGGGCGAGGCTCAACGAGGAATTTTTGCGAGCCAACCGCACCCGCAAGCCATTCCTGTTCATCAAGATTTATTCCCACCAGTACGATATCTTCGGCTGGGCCAGTAACGACGAAACCGTTAGCAAGACATGGCGAATCAGTCTTCTGACCATGTTCTCCCACCTGCGTTTCATCGACGTACTTGGATATCTGGACGATGGTAGCGGTATCGGCATCATCCTCCTGAATTCCGACCTGTCCAAACTTGAAGCCATCCGCAAGGAAATGCTCCACAAGCTGAACGACGCAGGTCTCATCCAGTCCCTGCGAATCAAGCCCAAGCGTCCCATTTTCCAGGCCTACATCTACAGCGGCCTCACCGAAAAGGACGCCCTGGAACAGCAGGACAAGCTGGACGAATTCAACAGCACTAACGGAAGCTTCTTCAGTCTCCAGCGTCTGAACTTGGACCACATCTGGCAGCATCCTCACAAGATTCGCTATCGCCATGTGATCAAGCGTATCGTGGACGTGGTCTGCACAAGCGTTGCCGTAATCCTTTGCTCCCCCCTGCTTTTGTTCTGCGCATTGGCAGTGAAGATTAGCGACCCCAAGGGCCCCATCATCTTTAAGCAGATTCGTGTGGGACGCAATGGCAAGCTGTTCACCATGTACAAGTTCCGCAGTATGTACGCAGATGCCGAAGAACGCAAGAAAGCTTTGATGGCTCAGAACGAAACGGGCGGTAAGACCTTCAAGATGAAGAACGACCCTCGTATTTATCCGTTCGGACATGTGCTGCGTAAGTTCAGTCTGGACGAACTGCCCCAGTTCTTCAACGTCATCAAGGGCGACATGTCCATTGTAGGTCCTCGTCCTCCTATTCCATCCGAAGTGGCGGAATATGAACCGTGGCACCGCATGCGCCTGTCTGTGACCCCCGGTCTTACCTGTATCTGGCAGGTCAGTGGCCGCAGTAACATTAGCTTTGAAGGTCAGATGCGTTTGGACAACGACTACATCCGTCGTGACGGCAAGCTGGGCGACGACTTCAAGCTGATTCTCAAGACCTTTAAGGTCGTGTTCAAGGGCGAAGGCGCGTATTAATATCGTGTTGGCCACATCCTATGGAGCAGTCCATACGACAGGCCAACACTAATTCAAGAAAACAGAGCGTACTTGAAAGAGGCTTCTGGCCTTCCTTTCCCAAACGTGTGGATATGGTGTTGGCCACATCCTATGGAGCAGTCTATACGACAGGCCGATGCTCTGCTCGGGAGAACAGAGCGTACTTGAAAGAGGCGTCTGGTTCCTTTCCCAAACGTGGGGATATCTCATCGGCCACGGTCGATGGTGGTTTCGTATGACAGGCAGATGCTCTGCTCGGGAACACAGAGCGGGATTGGAAGTTTGTTCAAAAGTACTGAACGCACTTGTTTTGCGGGGATAAAAAAAGAACCCCTGGCTTAAAGCCAGGGGCACTTTTACAAGATCTTGTAAGTAATCAAATATTACTTAGCGATTTCGTACTGAGCAACGAGGTTGCCTTCAACGTCGAGAGCGCGGACAACGTTTTCGTCGCGCTGGAGAGTGATGACAGCCTTTTCGCCAGCAGCGGTGGTCAGTTCTGCGGTCATGGAACCGTCAGCATTCTTGACAGCTGCGATGGTGTTGCCCTGAGCGTCCTTTTCGAAGTAGGAGTCGCCAGCAGCGAGAGGATTGGAGCCAGTCCAGAATTCAACAGTGTTCAGAACGAGACCGTCGATGAGGCCGAGGCAGATCGGATATACACCGAAGATCATCAGGAAGAAGTGAACGATGGAGTTGAGCCACTTGTTACCAAGGGTGCCGTTCCACTGGTGCAGCTTTTCGAAGCATGCGTTCTTGCCATAGCAACCGGTCAGGACAACCATGCCGGCGCAGAGAAGGGTAATGATACCTTTTTTCATTTTGATACTCCTTAAGGGTAGGTTTATCGTTTCTTAACGACGTGGGGAAATATAACTAAAATGCAAGAAAAATCTAGTTGATGCATAACTTTTTTACGAAACCCCACAAAAACCGACCAAAACAGAAGGCTTTTCGTGATTTATCTCACGGGAGAACATGGTGCACAATTGAATAAAAATCATTTAAAAAAGGTCCAAAAAAGCCCTGTTTTGACTAATTTCATGACGTTTTTTCTTTTTTTATTGTAATTTAGCAGAGTCTATCAAGGAGTTTTATGTTTAATCTGTTAAAAAAGACGACTCTAGCAGCCGTCATTGCAGCCACAGCTGCATTGGCAGCCCCTAAGCCGCTTACCGTATGGATTATGCCCAATGGGGCATCCCCGCAGGAAAAGCTGGAACAGCGTCTTGAGATTTTTACAAAAAGAACCGGAATCCCCACCAAAGTCGAAGTGTTGGACTGGGGTGTGGCCTGGAGCAGAATTTCCCAAGCTTTGGATGGCAAGCTGGACGCACCCGATGTGCTTCAGCTGGGCACCACCTGGATTCCCTATTTCGCATCCCGCAAGGAAATCAAGCCTTTAAACGGATGGCTCAAGGATATTCAACCCGAACGATTTGTCCCTGTCAGCTGGAACACCACCCATATTGATGCTGATACGGTAATCTATTCCGTACCCTGGTTCATTGACGTACGACCGCTGTTGGCAAACAAGCGAATCTTCAAGAAGAACGGCCTTACTAAGGAATCCGTTTCCACTTACGAAGGTTTCAGAGAGGCTCTGAAAAAGATTAACGCAAGCGATGAATCTCTGGACGACGGATTGAAGGTTCACGCATACGCCTTCCCCGGCAAGAGCGACTGGAACATTCTCCACAACTTCGCCCCGTGGGTTTGGAGCAATGGAGGTTCCTTCCTGGAAAAGGATTCCACCGGAAAGTGGCATTCCAACATCCTGAGTAAGAACACCTTGAAGGGAATCGAATCTTACCTGAAGTTCATCCTGGACAGCCTGGTATCAACCGATTTTCTTCAGTTGAACACTTCCCAGGTAACACAGCGATTCAACAACGGTGAGTTAGCGTTTATTGTCAACACCACTGACGTGGTCATGCAGACCCGCTTTGATGGTGCCATGGGCGGTCTCGCCGAAGCTCGTCTGGGTCAAGATAGTGTAATGGTCCTCCCCTTCCCCCGCGGTTCTACCGGTTCCGTAAGTTTTATCGGAGGAAGCAACCTGGCCATTCCCTCTAGCTGCAAACGCTCGGAAGCCAAGGATTTGCTTCTGTTCCTGATCGAAGACGAAAACCTGGACGCCTATACAAAACAGATTGGCCTACTCCCTTCCTCCAAAAAGGTGCTGGAAGCCTGGTCTGAAGACGAAGACTACAAGGAACTTGTAAAATCCCTGGAAACCGGACGCGCCTACGTATCCATCCCTGAATGGGGTGAACTGGAACAGCTCCTGGTGAACATGTTCAGTAATGTTTGGGACCACATGGAAATTCCGTCCCTCTACTCCGTAGACAAACTTTACGAAATGTTCTCCCAGTACTCTCATGAAATCGACAGAAGGTTGAACTATCAAGCCACAGACGTCATGACTCTGGCTGAATTCAAGGAAATCTGGAGCGCCGAAAAGAAGGACATCAACCGCAACGTCTCCATTGACGAAAACGATATCAAGAAGGCTGTCGTCGAAGACAATCTGAAAAAAGCACCCTTTGTCTTTATCGCGATTGTTATCCTGAGCTTCTTGATCAACTTCGCAAGAAAGCGCAAGAAGTAAACTATACGTCTGTACGGTAACTTATGAAGGAATCCCATAGCGTAAAATTTTCAAGAAGCATTATTCTAAAGTGCATCTTGATTTTGACGGTTTCCATGACGCTGGCAGTCCTCTGTGGCGTGTATATCTATACACAGAAGCAGATGACCCAGATTGTGGAGAGGGCTTTCTCCAATGGCAAAAATCTCCTTGCCCAAAAGGCTTTGTTTGCTAATGACGAAATGGTCCAGTTCGGCAAGCGCCTGAAGCTCCTTGCCCGAACCTCTGAAATCCAGAGCATGGATCCCATTGTCGTCGCCAACTACTTAAAGAGTTATTCCGTATCAGACTTGTTCAACAAGTCCGAACTGGTAACTGTCTACGACAAGGCAAATAACTTCATTTGCAACAACTCCATGGTAGGAATGGAAAATGAAAACACCTACCCAGTGGACTTTACCCGACTGACGCCGCACAACGCCTACAATTTCCCCTGGTATAGAGATCATTCCGACCCCTATCCCAAGCGCATCGTAGGTATCAATATTGCAAACCGCGCTCAAGGCGGTGACGGAAACCTAATTGCAGTTTTCTCGGCAAGCCGTATCTGGAAGAAACTGGAATCTACAACGCCTTCCCAGCACGAAATCCTGGTAGCAGTAAATGGCAACGGCGAAATTCTGTACCATCCTGATTTAAACAAGTGGGTCGCCAAGCCTCACAAGATTTCCGAGCTCGGCATAAATATTCCAAACATTAAGACCTATAGCGTTCCTAAGCCGGAATTCATCACGTCTTACACAGGTAAACAGTACCTGGTCAATTTTGAGTATAATCCGGATTACGACTTAGGATTGTTCCTTTTCCAGCCCAAGAGCGACATTGACGCACAGGCCGCTACAACCAAGCAAATCAGCCTTGTCATCATGATTGTATTCATGATAGTCATCGCCATTATGGCCATCTGGATGTACCGACTGCTGGGCCGTCCCCTAAACACTTTAATCTATCACATTAGCAGAATCACTAACGGTGAACTAGATATTGCAGAAATTAAGGTGGGAAAGCGTAACGACGAAATCGGCCGACTGGCAGCAACCTTCAACCAGATGCACGAAACCATCAGGCGCCAGATTGAAGAACTGAATTCCCATCGTGATATGCTGGAACAGGAAGTCAAGGAAAGAACCAAGGAATTGGAAGAAGCAAACCGTCGACTGGACATGATTTCCAAGACAGACGAACTGACAGGACTGCCTAACCGTCGCGAAATGAACGAGACCATCGCGAACGAAATTGGAAGAACCCAGCGTTCCAACAAACCATTCTGCTTCATCTTCATTGATATTGACCACTTCAAGGCTATTAATGACACCTACGGCCATGCCTGCGGTGACGAGATTTTGAAGGCCGTCGCACAGACCGTTCGGGGTTTACTACGCAAGTATGATGTATTCGCCCGCTATGGTGGTGAAGAATTCCTGACCTTGCTCCCGGAAACAGATCTGGAAGGTGCAGCAATCGTCGCAGAACGCTTCCGCCGCAAGATCGAGATGATGACAGTCCATTACGGCGATTATACCATCAATATCACCATTACCTTGGGTGTTTCCCGCTTTGACCATCGACTGGGCGCAGACCGCAGTATCCAGATGGCAGACAAGGCCCTCTATCAAGGTAAGGAATCCGGACGTAACCAAGTGGTTGTATGGCAACCCGAATGGGTTACAGACGCCGACTATGAAGCAGCCGCCATCGAGCTGGCCGAACTTCAAAAAAGCGCCGATAAAAACCAACCCGAAGCATAAACCCTAGAAACATCCCGAGAACCGCTAACGATAAGCAAAGCGCATCGTTAGCTGGGGTGGGAGTCCATCCCGAGTACTCCTAGCTAAGAGCGAAGCGAATAGCTAGCTGGGGTGGGAGTCCAGAGGGCGGGGAACAGCCCCGCCCTCTGCATATAAAAAAACTCGCAACTTGCGTTGCGAGTCTTTTTATCGGGATGACTGAATTCGAATCAGCGACCTCTTGAACCCCATTCAAGCGCTCTACCAGGCTGAGCTACATCCCGAGGTCTCGTTTAAGAGTAGACCAAAGTTAGTTAATATTCCATTTTTTGCAAGGCGAAACCGCAAAAAAACTTGATTTTTTTCCAGATTTTACTTCCAGAAACCAATAATCAAGACTTCAGGGGTTGCCTGGGGATATTTTTTGCTCTTGAAGCTTACAATCTTGCGAATGCTCTGCTGTTTCAGTTCCCAGCCTTCGCGAGAGAGGCCCTTGGTCTTCAGAGTAATCTTGAGGGCGGGAATCTTGCCACCTTCGGATACCTTACCGTTCTGGTCCACCTTCACCTTTACGTTCTTGGTCTTGATGGAGAAGTCCTTGATAGCTTCTTCTGCGAGGGTCAGATCCGGACGAGCCTTCTTGTCGGTTTCCCAGACATAGAACGTCCAATCACGAGATTCACCAGGAGTATAATAGCCGGTGTCAAACATCTTATCGCTAAAGAAGAAGGGTGCCTTCACCACACTTTCAAAAGCGGTGGTATAAGTCTTACCATCTTCACCCACCAGAACCACGGTGGAACTTACAGGACCTTCCTTGTCGGAAAAATCCATATCGAATTCGATGGTCATTCCATTCTTGTTTGCAACAACTGCGGGGTACTTAAAGTTAGAGCAGCCCGTGCCCTGACACATTACCGTTTCCAGCTTGATATCCTTGCCGGAAACGTTGGCACCCTTCAGTGTAATATGCTTAACGTCACCTTGGTTCACTTCGCCCACCTGATAAACAGCAGGAGTGAATACCACCGGTTCAATAGCGAAAGCTGCCGTGGCAGCCATAAATGCAAATGCAGTCAAAGTCTTTTTCATGGGACGAAATATACAATTTTTCTATCTTTGCGGTCCATGAAAAACATTGTCGAAACAACGTCTAGCGAAAAGATCCAGGATTTGATCGCCACCAAGGAACTGTTCATTTTTGACTTGGACGGGACCATGTTCAATAGCCTGGGGGATTTGGCCCCGGCTGTGAATTTTGCGTTAAGGCATTTCGGCATTCCTGAAATTTCAAAAGAGAACGTGCGCAGCTGCATCGGGAACGGGTCAAGAAATTTGATTAAAAGGTCCGTGGCCTCGGGCATAATGTTCAGCGCAGGCAAGACCGCCGGTGAGCCAGATGCAAGCAAGAGCGACGCAGACCATCTGGATGTCCGCGACAAGGAAGCTGTCGACGCGATTTTAGGTAGAGCAGGCTTCGACGAAGCAAAAATCGACGAAGTTCTGAAAGTTTACTCCGCATACTACTGGGACCACTGCACCATCGAAACAGAACCTTACGCAGGGGTACTGGAATTCATCGACTGGATTTGTGGCAGCGAAAGCCGCGGCGAAGGCAAGAAAATCGCCGCCATGCTCACTAACAAGCCTGTGGCACCGGCAAAGAAAATCCTGAAAAAGTTCGGGTTAATTAACAGCGGGGACGCCGCAGGCGAATACGACTCGGTTTGTACGGACAACTCTGCCGCTGTTATTCCGAGTGAGCACCGCGTAAACAAAATCGTCACGTACCTTTGCGGTGATACCACACCGGAACGCAAGCCCGGCCCCGGCGGCATTTACGCGATTTTGGAAAAACTGGGCGTAGCCCCCGAAAAAGCTGTCATGATTGGCGACGACACTCCCGACGTCATGGCCGCCAAGAACGCAGGCATCGACAGCATCATCTGCCTAGAAGGTTTCGGCCGCCCCGAAAATCTGCTACCCTTGGAACCCAAATACACCATCGGGCATATCAAGGATTTGCTTACACGCTGACAAACTTTCGCAGTTTTGCATCCATTTCAAGGCCGGCATCCACCATGCATTTTTGCGCGAAGAGGTCCGCCTCTTCTTCTTTTTGCGGATTCTTGTTGCCGTGATACACATTCTTGATGAAGATGTCCTTTTTCCCGTGAAGAATAATGTGGGACAACTCATGGAAGAAAGTGTACCAGAAAGCCCTACGGTCTTCGAAGCGGTCATGAATCTGGATAATGGGAATATCGCGGTACCAGCGGGCCATGCCGTGAATAGGCGCGCTCTTGAAATTCTGGACATAGAGAATTTTCACGCCTAAAGTCAGGCCAAACTCGTGAAGTTTCTGCATACCTTCGTCAATTTCGCCAGGTGCACCTTGGGTAGATTGATCGCCATACTTTTTCGCCAACTCAATAAATTGCGGCAACGCTTTCTTGAGTGCAGAACGAATCTTCTTGTCGTTCTGCTTTTCCATAGGAATCGCCTCCGCAAGAATTTCACCGCGACGAAGCCATACCGAAGCTGCATACGGATCCTGCGCCTCCGCAAGGGAAATTCGAAACGCAACCTTAAGGTCGGCACTGAGATAATAATCCATCCAAGCCTTCGGTGATGAAACCTTAAAGAATCGCAATATGGGAGAGACGTTATCTTCCTTGTTATCAAGGTCATTGATCCAGTTGCGGGGAGCAAGTTCCGGCAACGGAAAATCCTTACGCCACAAAGGCTTGCTGTTGAGGGACTCACGCATCTTTTTTCGCATAAGATCTTCTTCGTAATACCGCTGCATATTCAGCCAATTACTAGCAGGAATTTCCGTTACGTACTCAAGATTCAAAGCGACTTCCGTTGTAACACGACACTTTCCCTTAAGAAGTTCATTTACCGTTTTGGGCGTGTATCCTATTCGTTGAGCGAATTCATTGACATCCATCCCCATTTCTTCAAGCTTTTCCTCAAGGATATCACCAGGGGAAACAACACCCCAAATTTCCAATTCTTTTTCCTCAGTCATAAAACGCCTCCCTAATGGTAATCCACAATTTCAAGAACAGTAGCCTCAGATACATTTTTCCAAAGAACCGTTTCATTTGGTTCTGCACCTTTTGAAACCAAACGATAAGGTTGATCCAAATTGCAGGCCCATTGACCCTTGCGATTTCCAACCAATTCATGAAAGTTGCCTGAATAGCATTTCAACTGTTCAAAGTTATCAACAGACATCATCGTTCTAATTCTTTTAAGGTATAGATTCGCCCTTACCTTACCCATGGTTTTCAACGCCACAGACTTGCTGGTTGCACACAATTCCAATTCTCTATCGGCAAACAAAATTTTCAAGAAACCCTCCACGTTACTAATTTTTCTTAAATATACATAAGATTTTTTAGAAACGCAAGAGGTTTGTAATTTTTTCAGAAATTGTTTAAAGCTACTTTAATGTACGGATCAGGGAATCTAGGCGACGGGTGAGCTGGGCTGCACCATTTTTGGAAAGGTGGTCCGTATTGTAAGCCATGTTGCTACCGTAGTCATGGTATCCCATCTTGTTTTCATCCATCAAGACAAGATCCATTTGCTTAACAGAGTCGATCAAGGCCAATGCAGAAGACCTACTGATTCCATAAAGACCGAAAGCCCCCGTTTCTCTGTACTTTGGATTTAGGGGTGGAATGAGGGCGATAAGACGAATATCCCTTTCCTTAGCCAGTTTACACATATTACGAAGGGTTTCCAAATTGGCGAGAATGCTTTCCTTATAGGTTTTCTCCACTTCATTGGAATCACGGTAAATCAAAGGACTGCCCCATCCTTCGGTAGGCAATAGAATTTCATCGTAGGTGTAGGGTAAGGACAAGGAGTCTGTCGGTTTGTAGGAATCCTTCACCGCAGTCACGAACGCATTACTTACCCCATCAGGCCAGAAATTATGGTGTTGATCATACAGAAATCCAGGAGATCTCAGATAAATTAAATTCCAGCTGGTGTTATCATCCGTAATCATGAAATCCGGAGAAAATTCCACCACAACAAACTTCGCATCAGTATGGTTCAGAACGTAGTTTCTAAAGAGGAAATTCATTCCGGAGAAATCACCGGAAGAGTACCCCATGTTCACAAGGACTCCAGATTCAAAAGCCTTCTCATTCAGGCCAAACATCACTCTGGAGCTTCCAAGAGCGACCACAGTAGCTTCGTCCTTATTCGTCCAGAAGTCTTCCATCTTGACTCTCAAATCCAGACCAGAGAACGGAATGCCAGCGGAATAGTAGACGCCCGCGCTATCGAAGTCCAGCAATTCATCATCCGAATCCCCCTGGCTTTTAAACCAGAAATCAGGATGCCAAAGTTCATTTCCTTCCACAAGTTCAGTCACGGAAGAATCCTGGGTGTTGACCATTACGATTTTTTCGTGGGCGCCATTATTTGCAGTGAGGCTAGCAATCACTAGATGATCCGAAACCCATTCCGTATGGTCAAAGGCATAATTTTCCGGAGAAGGATATTCATCCACAAGATTGCCCAAGCTATCCACCATCAGGATGCGTTCGTGAACACCGTAGGATTCGCCTTCATAGCCGTCTCGCTTTTTGCTTCCAAAATCCAGGAATAGAGTTTTCTTGGAACCATCCTTAGAAAGAGATGCATTACAGGCCTGATCCCCATTGAACCAAACGGTATCGATTCCAGAAACATGGGCACGGAGTTTTCTTGCACCCGATATACCAAAGGACCCAAGGACATCGACCCCGCTGTGATAAGCTCCATCAAGTATTTTATAAGGCGTTCCAAATTTTCCATCCTTAAAGCGAACTCGCCAGGTGGACTGTTTCAAAAAAGCTTGGGTATCCTCATTGTTTCCTGCATCGGTAACGTACACGATGGAGGTATCCCCCATGTAAACCATCCAACGGGGAATCGCCGCAGAGGGAACATCCAGCTTTACCAGGTTTGATCCCGTGGAATTCAAGTTGCGGACATAAAGAGACGATGTTCCAGAAACGCCTTCCGTTCCCGTACTAAACGCCACCTTCTTTCCATCGGGAGAAATAACCGGATGGTACACAGCGAGGGTATCGCGAATTTCAAAAACGGAAGCCACCCCAGAGGAAAAATCAACCACGTCCAGGTTTCCCGTTTCCTCATTACGGAAGACGATTTTAGCCTGGTACGTTCCCGTCATGTTACGAATCGCAAGAGGACTTGCCAGAGGGATCACTCTGCTAGAAGACGCATCCCCACGATTGTCCATCCATTGAGCATCGGGAATGGCGCCGTAAGCCAGACGGAAGCCGATATATTCCTTATGGGTTTCAGAGGTTACCGTATAGACATCACCACGGCTATAAAGTTTCATGTCCTTTGCAGCATCGCGATAGCTGCCCCCCTTCAGGACACGTTGCCTAAGGTTGCCTCCATCGGGAGCACCCGCATAATTGATAATGGTAGTATCTGCAAAATTGCCCAGCCAGTCATTCACCCATTCCATGACGTTGCCCGCCATATCACAAATGCCGTCGGAGCCCAAATCCATAGAGCAAACCTGATGGACCTTGTAATCGGAATTTTCCGCATTCCAGCTATTTATAGGATCCCAGACCTTGTTTGCCACCAGGGTCCATTCCGCTTCTGTAGGCAGGCGAACACCCTCTACTTCCGGATGATAAACAAAGCCTTCCAGATTCGTGCAGCGACCTTCATTGTCAAAGGAGGCTGACGAGTATGTATAGGCGGTGTCCTTTTTCAGGCTCTTGCTTTTGGCATTCGCAAAAAGAACTGCATCATAATAAGTTACATCGGCAACGGGAAGAGAATCATTTTCACATTTCAAATCGAAATGACGATCCTTCTGAAGTTCTAAAAACTCACCGCAGGTAACCTCAGAACGTCCTATAGAATAATCATAGTCAAATTTCACCCGCATTTGGGGACGTTCCATGGCCTTAGCCTTCTTGTCGGTCCCCAGCATGGCGAATCCACCTGCAGAATGAACACGAAGCATTCCCTCAATGGCGCTATCCTCAATATCAACGGGAGAACCTGAGACAGTAGCATCAGAACCACTGTCGCAGGCGGTAGCCATCATTAGGCACCCTACCCACGTCAAAAAAGGATACAAGAACTTCAAACGCTTCGCCATAAAAAAACTAACCTCGGCGTCAAAGATAACAAACTTTTACATTTTTGTTTTTCTATCTTTGCACCCGCTATGAAAAAATATTACTTGGCCACTTACGGCTGCCAGATGAACGAATACGACTCGGCCCTCATTGCCCAGAAGCTGGACATGGAAGGCTGCATGGAAACCGGTGACATCCAGGAAGCCGATTTCATTATCGTCAACACCTGCTCCGTTCGCGAGAAGGCTGAAGACACCGCCTTCGCCAACATCAGCAAGTACCGCAAGCTGAAAAAAGCCAATCCTGACTTGAAGGTGGTTGTTTGCGGCTGCATGGCCAAGAACCGCGGTCCGGAAATTCTGAAGCGACTGAAGGTCGTGAACTACGTGGTAGGCCCGGACCAGTACAAGAATATTCCCGAGTTGCTGTTGGCAGGCCCCGAAAGCCCGCTGCACAAGACCCATCACCGCATGTTCCTGGACGAAGATATTTCCCAGAACTACGTGGGCGATTACGCCAAGGTGAAGCACGACTTTAGTACCTTCGTTACCATCCAGCGTGGATGCAACAAGCGCTGCAGCTACTGCATCGTGCCTTACCTGCGTGGCCCTGAAAAGTACCGCGACATGAACGACGTTCTGGCCGAAGTCCAGAAGGCTGCAGACAAGGGCATTACGGAAGTAATGCTGCTGGGTCAGACGGTGAACGCCTACAAGAACGGCGACAACAATTTTGCAGATCTGCTCACACGCGTGTCTGAGATTGGCGGCATTGAACGCATTCGCTTTACCAGCCCTCACCCCAGGCACTATACCAACGAGCTCATCGACGTTCTGCTGAACAATCCCAAGGTTTGTCATTACGCCCACATTCCTATCCAGAGCGGAAGCGACGCTATGCTGAAGAAGATGCGTCGCCAGCACAACATGGAACAGTACATGAGCGTCATCGAGCAGCTTCGCAGCAAGGACCCGCTGTACGGCATTTCTACGGACGTAATCTGCGGTTTTGTTGGTGAAACCGACGCAGACTTTGAAGATACCATGAAGGCATTTGAGGCCTGCCAGTTCGACAGCGCCTACATGTTTATCTACAGTCCCCGTAAGGGAACCGAATCCTACAAGGAAACGGAAACCCTGACGGAAGAAGAAAAGTCCGCACGCCACAGTCGCTTGGTGGAATTACAGAACTCCATTACCAAGAAGCGCAACGAACTTATGCTGGGCCGTACCGAAACCTTGCTGGTAGAAGGCAGCTCCAGCCGCGACGCTGGCGAGCTCATGGGCAAGACCGACAACTTCAAGAAGGTAATCTTCAAGCCCGAAGGTCGCATCATCAAGCCCGGCGATTACGTGAAGGTAAAAATTGACGACATCCGCGGCTGGACCTTGCGCGGAACACTGGTCAATGAATAATTAACAATGAACAGTTAAAAGTTAACCATGAAATTCTCTGTTATTTTATCTGTTTTGACTATTGCAGTAGGGGCTTTCGCCCAGACGACCGCTCCCGTTACCTTGGCTGATGCCCAGAAGGCATATGTCGGCGGCAACTGGAAAGAAGCCGCGGCCGCCTACGAAAAGGTTTGTCCCAGCCAGCCCAAGGAAACGCAAGTGAGTTGTAACCTGTGGGGAGTGCTCGCCTTGTCTCAGGTAGGCGACGCCAAATCCTTCAAGAAAGCAGGAACCCGACTGGACAGTCTTATTAACGTAACCAGCCCTCAGCACGAAAACTACGCCGACCTGGTCATGACCCGAGCTCAGTTCATGCTGTACCTGGGCAAGTACGATCGCGCAGCCGAAGAACTGATTCACGCTATTGAAACATCCAGACCCAACCAGAGCCTGGTGCTCCAGAAGGTCTGTTCTGCAGTCCTTTCCAGAACCAAGTCCGACGAGCTCTCCGAACGCTGCGAAAGCCTGAAGCATCCTGCTGCAGAAGCTCCCAAGCCCGCTGAAACTAAACCTGCAGAAGTAAAGCAGGCCGAAGTGAAGCCCGCAGAAGTGAAACCTGCTCCCGTAGAAGCAAAGCCTGTAGAAACAAAACCCGCAGAACCCGTCGCAGCCCCTGCAACACCAGCCACTCCAGTCGCCGCAACCGTTTCTGCCCCCGCAGTACCGGCTTCTGCCGCTCCTGAAGCCGCCAAACCGGCAGAAGAATACTGGATTTTACAGCTTGGAGCCTTTGGAGTACGTGAAAACGCCAACCTCTTGGTCACAAACCTTAAGAAACAGAAGATTTCCAGCACCATCGTAGAGATGCCCCGTGGGGAAAGAACCCTCTATCTGGTACAAACCGGTCATTTTTCCACCAGGGAAGAAGCAAATGCCTTCGGAGAAAAGGCACTTCAGCCCCTAAATGTGGAATTTCAGCCACTTCTTAAGAAATAATTTACAGAAAAAAGCCATTTTTTCGGATCTCGCCCTCCAAAAAAATTATAAAGTGTTCTATATTTAGTTCAACCCTGCCGGGGTGGTGAAATTGGTAGACGCGTCGGACTCAAAATCCGATACTCGTGAGAGTGTGAGGGTTCGATTCCCTCCCCCGGCACTAAAAGGATGAGGTCGTAAATGTTAAATTGGTGTAAGACAGTCAGCGCAGTGCTTCTTTGCGGTACTCTCGCTTTTGCACAGTTTGACGACGAAGAGTCTTCCTCTGAATCTTACGATTACGGCACCACCGAATCCAGCGAAACAACCGAATACGCAGAAGATGTTTCTGAATCTTCTGAACCTTCCGAAGAAAAGACCGTCGGTACTGCAACTGCAGCAAATGACGAATGGGCCGGCTTCAATTACGAAGAAATTGGTCTTTCCCAGTGGGAATTCCAGCAGGCCAAGGAAGAAGGTATTTCTCGCGACAAGTTGACCCAGCTCGTTGAAATGGGCGTTCGTCCTTCCGAATACATGCAGCATCCCTGGGAAAAGCTGGGTGTTTCCGAAGAAGAATGGCTCAACCAGCGCACCGGCGGTATGGAAGATGCAGACATCGACCGTTCCTATCGTAATCGCGCAGGTAACCAGGGTTATGCTTACCTTTCCCTTCTGGTTCCTTCCCTCTATCAGTGGAAGACCGATCAGTCCATGAAGGCTATCTGGATGGACGCTCTGGAAGTTGTTTCCATCGGCGCTACTATCTATCTGGCAGCAGAAAAGAATTCTGCCTGGTGGTACGGCCTGCTCTTCGTTGCAGGCGCTCATGTCTGGTCCTTTGCTGACGCATTCTTCAGCACTCAGTGGGACAGCAATCCTGATGCAAACCGCTTTAGCTACGGCATCATCCCGACTCCGGCACAGCAGAGTGCTGGTATGGGCGTTGCAGGATTCCTTAACATTAAGTTCTAACTTAGTTTAAGAAATCATGCAGCTTGAACTCCTCAAATGTAAGATTCACCGCGCGACGGTAACTGATGCAAACCTGAATTATCAGGGTTCTATCACTATTGCCCGCGATCTGATGGATGCCGCAGGCCTCCTTCCCTACGAAAAGGTTGGCGTTCTAGACGTGAACAACGGTTCCCGTCTGGATACTTACGTGATTGAAGGTCCTGCAAAGTCCGGCATGATTTGCCTGAATGGCGCTGCCGCCCGACTGGTACAGCCCGGCGACCTAGTGATTATTGTGGCATACGCAACCATGTCTCCTGAAGAAGCAAAGACCTGGCAGCCTACCGTCGTTCACGTTAACGAAAAGAACGAAATCGTCTAAGAACCCAAGCGATTTTAGACGAAAGTCCCAGACATGATTCAACGTTTGGAAAGCGAGTCCCGGACTCGCTTTTGCTATATTCGGAGCATGAAATTCTCTACGTTTTTCTTTATTACGTGCGCTTGCATAACTGCGGGGCTAGTCCATGCCCAGCAGGTTTTGCCCGTAAAACCGAAAGACGTTAAGGAAGAAGCGTCAACAGAAGCAGCCCTGGACACGATCCGCGATACGGTTTACGTTGCCGTTCAGGATGGAACACCCTGGAATCGGGAGAACTTTCCGCCTAGCCGTCTTGTGCGCAAGGGCCCCTCATTCGACGACGCCCTAAAGGTGGGTTATACCTATTCGTTGAGTTTCGTAGGCGGCAGCTTTGGCACATTTGCCCACCAGAGCTACATGGCTCATGTGGATTACGAGTTTACGCCCAACCTGCATCTGTACGCAGATCTAGGGTTATGGATGCCGCTTTACGCCAACTTCCGCTCGGATGTCCCCGTTGCCAAGGAGGATGTGCGACAGGGGCGTGTAGGATTTGTCCTTCCCGACGTGGCTCTGGAGTATAAACCTAGCGAAAATACCTATCTGCGCCTGATGTTCGTGAATGAACGGGACGCTGTAAAAGCCTACGGGCCGTCCGCACTCTACTGCAATCCCTATAGATATTCTATCTTTTGCAGATAGATGCGACTTATTGCTTGCCTAGTATTCTGCGCCCTGCTGTTGGGATGTGAAGAGGTTCGGGAAGAAGCCCCCAAGCCTCAGATTGTCCGTACCTACAAGGGCGACGTGGAACTCTTAAACAGCTGCGGTATTCAAGGTGCCGCTTCCACCATGCGAACCTTCCTGAGAGAGAACGGATTCGACGTGGTCAGTTCCCGAAACGATGTGCTGCAGAATTACGAGGAAACCATCATCGTTCTTAGAAACCCCGAATGGGAAGGTGCGCAAGCACTTGCAAAGACCCTTAAGACGAAGAACGTTCTGGTGGTGTTGAGCGACCATGCTGTGGTAGACGCAGCCGTATACATTGGAAAAGACTTTAAACAAATCATCGAACCCGAAGAGGGAAAATAAAATGACAACTAGAAATGACCTGCCGGAATCCATCCAGTTGGGCGCAAGCATTCTTTTTGAACTGCGCGCTCAGGACGTGCAACTCATCGACCTTCGCGGAATCAAGGACGTGACCGACTACTTCCTGGTCGCCACTTGCGAAAGCGAAGCCCAGATGCAGGCTATCCTTAACGAACTCCACAAGGAATTCAAGGCCAACAAGGTTCCCACCTTGGGCGTGGAATACAAGGAAGGCGTTCGCTGGGCAGTGTTCGATGCAGGCATGGACCTGATGGTTCACCTGTTCGAAGAAGAAAAGCGTGCAGAAATTTCTTTGGACCGTCTGTATGCTGACGGCAAGATTGAAGAACTGAATGAAGAAGACTTCGTCCGCGAAGCCACCAAGAAGTCTGGAGACGACAATGAACTCGTTTGAGCAAGAAATTGCAAGCGCACTGGAAGCTACCGGCAGCTTTACCGCCGATGCAGCTCTCAAGCTTATCTCTGTGCCGCCTGATACTACCCACGGCAACTTTACTATTCCCTGCTTCTCCCTTGCAAAGACTCTTCGCAAGGCCCCGAAGATTATCGCCGAAGAATTGGCTGCCCAGGTAAAGCTTCCCGCCGGTCTTTCCAAGGTGGAAGCTGTTAACGGCTACCTGAACTTCTTTATCGACCGTAACTTCCTGGCAAAGTCCACTCTGGAAGGTATTGCCTCCAAGGGCCTCACCTACGGTCATCAGGAATCCAACGGCAAGGTCGTGTGCATTGACTTCAGTTCCCCCAACATCGGTAAGGAACTGGCTTTCCACCACCTGCGCTCTACCATGATCGGTAACAGCCTTTCTCGCATTTACAAGGCTGCAGGCTACAAGGTTGAACGTATCAACCACCTGGGTGACTGGGGTACCGCTTTCGGTAAGCTCATCGTCATGTACCTCCGCGAAAAGCGCCCCACGGACCAGGCAACCCTGGATTCCCTCACCGTCAAGGAACTGAACATTCTTTACGCAGCCTTCTCCAAGGCCTGTAAGGAAGAACCGGGTCTGGAAGATGAAGCCCGCGCCGCCTTTACCAAGCTGGAACAGGGCGATGAATTCTACCGCACCCTGTGGTCCGCCTTTAAGGCAGCGACCCTCAAGGAACTGATGCGCATCTATGACATGATGGGCGTCGGCTTTGACCACTATACCGGCGAATCCTTCTTTGAAGACAAGATTCCCGCCATCCTGGATGAACTGCGCGAAAAGAACCTGATGATCAAGAGCCAGGATCTGGACGTGGTCATGCTGGATGAATTCGACCTGAACCCCTGCCTGATCCGCAAGAGTGACGGTTCTACTTTGTACGCAACCCGCGACTTGGCTGCAGCCGACTACCGCATGAAGGAATACAACTTCGACAAGTGTCTGTACGTTGTTGACCTGGGCCAGGCACTCCATTTCAAGCAGGTGTTCCATGTTCTTAAGAAGATGGGCCGCGAATGGTACACCAACATGTACCACATTCCCTTTGGCGTGATTCTCCAGCTGGTGGACGGCAAGTGGGAAAAGGGCAAGACCCGTACAGGTACCGCAAGCCTTTTGCGCGACGTGATTGAAGCCGCCCAGAAGAAGATTCTTGAATTCATCGACGCAAAGAATCCGGAACTGGAAAACAAGGAACTGATTGCCCGTCAGATCGGTATTTCAGCCCTTACCTTCAATGACCTGAAGAACAGCCGCGTGAAGGACGTCCGCTTTGACTGGGATGCAGTCATGAGTTTTGAAGGCGACACAGGTCCTTACGTCCAGAACGCACATGTTCGCCTCTGCAGTATTATGCGTAAGGCCGGATACACCGTTCCCGTTACGGACGTGAACTACGACCAGCTGGCAGATGATGCCGCCTACAGTTTGATCAACCTTCTTTCCAAGAAGGCAGACAAGATTCTCGGCGCCGTCGCAGCTGACGAACCCAGCGTTCTCGCACAGTACGCCCTGGAAATCGCAGAAGCAGCCCACAAGTTCATCCACGAAGACCGCGTTCTCGGTTCTGCCGAAGAAAAGTCTCGCTTGTTCCTGGTGCAGTCCACTCAGATCGTCCTGGAAAACGTGCTTGACCTGTTGGGACTCTTCCCGATCCGTCAGATGTAATGACGCAAGGGGCTCCGCCCCTAACAATTCAAAAAGAACCGCGACACAATCGCGGTTCTTTTTTTTCAAAAGCGTTTATATCCTGAAATAATGTTCTCGTCCTGCTTGCGCGTCGGCCACAACTTCGAAAGGTGAACGCCGCACCCATGCTTGCATGGGTATGGCTGAACCGAAAAGTTGGCGCTTGCGCCAGATGGAGGAGGGACGGCCTTCATGCTTCGCATAGTATGTCCTGCGCTCGGTCATGAGAATGTGAACATTCTCGCGACGCTCGCTTACGGACATTTCGCAACTCCGAGCTGGGCCTCCTCCCCGCAAGATGAAACATCCTGCAAGAAAAAAGCCAAGTCGAAGACTAATTAATTTCCGTTGATACAGCGGACGGAGTAGCCGTTTACCTTGGCATTGCCAGGAACCAGCTGACGGACCATCTGATCGCTCATGCGGCCCATGGACCAGAGCCAGATGGTTTCGTTGCGGCCATTCTGACCACTCCAGAAACCAGCGTATTCACCCATGTCTTCGTAGCGGACGGTAGACTTACCGATAATCTTACGATAGCCGGAGGAGAACACGGAGAAGCCGTATTCATCGGTACCGCCACCACCATGCCAACCAGTAGTAGCCTTCATCTTCTTAGCAAAGGCTTCGCACTTGTCCACACCTTCGTAGCAGTGGGTAAGACCCGTAATCATGTCCATCCATTCGCGGTCACGGGGCAGATGCCAACCTTCGGGGCAAGCCTTGCGGGCACCTTCCAAGTCATAAAGACGGCCACTACGTGCGCAGTAAGAGTCCTTGTCTTCGTAGCACCAGGAATGGCCTTCCACTTCGTAGTTCACATTCTGGGCGAACCATTCACGGCCTTCCACCTTGATAGTACGATAGGACTGGCCATCACGAGGGTCGGTAAAGAAGCCGGACTTTTCGCGAAGATCAGAGCGGTGTTCCTGTTCGGCGCGGCGGAATTCCACCACCTTTTCACGACGATACTTTTCACGACCGTAGATTTCGTTGGTCCATGCTTCGTGAGCCTTTTCGTTATCAAACTTCAGCTTGATATCGGCAATGGCATACAGATCGTTACCGCAAGCCAAATCCACACCGGCAATGTTCACGATCAAGGATTCTTCACCCTTACCGGACTTGAAGTTACGAGGTTTGTTGAAGTAGGAAATCCAAGCTTCCTTGGTATCATTACAAACATCGTAGAAATGTTCCTTTTCGATCTTCTGGGCGGGCACAGTCATGTTACCGGCAACAGAAAACTGGAACTGACCGTCGTTCACACGGAAGGATACAGGCTGAACTTCCTTGTAATGGGTATACTTACCGAAACGGATGTTTCCATCGATCTTACCGGCGGCATAGTCACCTTCACCTTCGGCATTGTAAATTGCATCCCAGGTCTTGGGGGGAGCAGCAAATGCGGCAACGGCAACCAAGCCAGCCACAGCAACTAAAGCAGATTTGAAATTCATTATTTTCTTCTTCTGTTAAAGGATGAGGCAAAATTAGCTTTTTTTCTTCTTACTTGAAAGTCCCTTTTTGCAAACAAGCGTAAAAAAGATTTCATAATAAAAAATGCCTCAGAATAGCCATATTTCCGCCTTTTTGCGTAGTTCTTTCTACAACGGATTTTTTAACTTTGAGGCATGGCTATTACACGTTACATTTTGCAGATTCATTGCCCTGACCAAAAGGGCCTTATTGCCGGTACCACTCAAGTCCTCGCCAAGGCAGGCGCCAACATCGTCGACTTGCAGCAACATACCGCCAAAGACATTGAAACATTCTTCCTCCGTGCAGTTTTTGAAGCAGAACCCGAAAACATCGAAGAAGTTCGCAAGCACCTGCAGACTCTGGAAGGTCACCTCCAGCTGAACTGGAAGCTGTTTGACACCTCCAAGACCGAACGTGTTGCAATTTTCGTTTCCAAGACGGACCACTGCCTCTACGATCTGCTCCTGAAGAAGCGTGACGGCGACCTGCCCTGCGAATTCAGCTGCATCGTGGGTAACCATCCGGACCTGGGCCCCATCGGCGGTAACTTCGGCGTGCCTTTCTATTACGTGCCGTCTAATCCGGACAAGAACATTCCGGAAAACCGCTTCCGCGAAATTATTGAAGAAACCAAGACCGATACCGTGGTTCTGGCCCGCTACATGCAGATTCTCTCTGCATCCTTCACTGAAGAATTTAAATACCGCGTGATCAACATCCACCACGGCTTCCTTCCGGCATTCAAGGGCGCAAAGCCCTACCACCAGGCATGGAACAAGGGTGTGAAGATTATCGGTGCAACCGCACACTTCGCTACCGAAGATCTGGACCAGGGACCCATCATTGCCCAGGATATCCAGCGAGTTCCTGAAACCGCAAGTATTGATGAACTGGTGGAACTGGGTAAGGATATTGAAAAGCGAACCCTGTCCCAGGCACTGAAGCTCTGGCTGGAACACCGCGTCTTCGTGGTTGCCGGTCGTACGTTTATTCTCTAGGAGTAAAAATGTCCGAAGAAAATCTGAATCAGAATGAAAACGAAGCCCCAGTTTCCGAACTGGACATCGTGAACGCCCCCGTAGCAGAACCTGTGGAACCTGCCAAGCAGGAAGAACCGGCCAAGCAAGAAGAACCCCAGGTCATCGTTCAGACCGAACGCGGCTTTGCCCACTATGTTGGATTCGCCCTGCTGTGCGTACTGTGTGTAGCCTTCTATTTCGCACCGGGTATTGCTCTGACCTACGCCATCAACATGATTCCGGGAGTCACTCTTGCCGGCATGGCCGCCTGGGTCCTGAGCGCCATCTTCAGCGTGGTCATCTGGTTGATTTTCAAGCTGAAGATCAAGGGATTCAAGAAATCCTTCAAGATCTATATCGCACTTTGCATCGTGGTGTTCATCGCCCTGGTAGCCATCCAGTTCGCATCTGAAAATTCCCACGTTTTCGCAAACATCCTTGCCATGCTCGTTGGAGCAGAAGGCTAAACCTTTTTTCCGTCTGAGGCAAACATGACTAAGACTGACGCATTTGTTCATTTTCTCGTAGAATCCGGCGCCCTGAAGTTTGGCGACTTCGTGACCAAGAGCGGCCGTAACACTCCGTACTTCATCAATACTGGAGAATTCCGTACTGGCGCATCTCTTTCCAAGCTGGCCGAGTTCTACGCCGCAGCCTTCGTCGAACATTTCGACGGCAAGGCAACCAACCTCTACGGTCCTGCATACAAGGGCATTCCCCTGTGCGCCGCTACCGCCATGAAGCTTTCCGACGTGTACGCCAAGAACCTGACCTTCACCTACAATCGTAAGGAAGTGAAGGACCACGGCGAAGGCGGTTCCCTGGTAGGTTACAAGTATGCCGAAAAGACCAACGTGGTGATCATCGAAGACGTGATTACTGCCGGTACTTCCGTCAACGAAACCCTGCAGATCCTCAAGAATATCGAAAACGCCAACGTAATCGGCCTCCTGATTTCTGTGGACCGCAAGGAAAAGCTGGACAACGGTAAGTCCGCCCTCCAGACCGTTCAGGAAGAATATGGCATTGAAGCTCACTCCATCGTGAACATCAACGACATCATCGCCTTCCTGGAAAAGGAAGAAAACCGCAAGGCCATCAACGCTCCCGAAGGCATTCTCGAAAAGGTGTACGCCTATCGTGAACAGTGGGGTGCTAAGTAATTAAGAATGCGTTCGTCGCTCGCTTCACTGATATTTGTCTTGGTCTGCGCTCTTATGGGGTGCAGCCAGTCTTATCATTGGAGTAAGAGCCATCCCGCTTACCACAAGGCACCCTACGGAGAGTTAGCCGTCGGTGGAGTTCAATCCGCCTTTGTGCTGACCCGCACCGCATGGTTTGCCAATCGTCTAGAAATCCCCAACGACAGCATCCAGCTGAAGATGACCGCCTTCTGCGCCCAGTTTATGCTGGACGAACTGAGAGGCGGCTACAACAAGCTGGACGTCCTGCCGGATAGCGCCATTTCCAAGTTCCCGGAAGAAAGTCAGAAAATCGACGAACGTATTTTCCTGAAAGGAAAACTTCCTGAACAAGGCGTCGTCGTAAAGGACTCCGCAGGAAATGTTCCGCCTGTGATTTTGTTGATCCACGAAGTCATTATCGGCACGGACCTGAAGCGCGAGGATTTCTTTGACTACGACCTCATCCATAACGAAGCCCAAGTCAAGAAACTGGTGGACAATATTACCGCCATCGTTTCCTATACGTTGTGGGATAACGAGAAGCAGCGTCCGCTGTTCAGCGCCATCGATGAAATTCAACATCCCGTAAAGGTGTTGACTATGGATGACATGCGCGCCCTCATCCGCAAGATTGTCCAGCAAATCCGCACCAACATGTACACAGGAGCAAAGTAATGAAGAAGATTCTCTTTGCCCTAACCCTAGTCATGTTCTTTGTTGCAAGCGCATTTGCAGGCGATATCTACTTTGATTCCAAATGGACCTTGTGGAGTGACGCAGACATTCTGATCTGGACTCCGGATCCGGAACCGGCCCTAGACATCAAGGAATTCTGTCTGTCCCTACGTCGTTCCAATTCTGGCATCGGTATTCCCAAGTGTCGTGTCTTTGGTGAATGGGAACGTGATTCCATTGCAGTCCGTTACGCCAACTGGCTCAGCGCCAATATGGATCCCACCCTGGACGCAAGCTACTTAAAGGCAAGGCATCCAGCCATGTCCGCAAAAATCCAGACTCTGGAAGATCGCATCGTCCTGTTTATCGCAGACAAGGGCAGCTTCCTTCAGATCGCCATCTTTGACGAAACCGCAAACACGCCCAAGGCCGCAGGCACCGTCCGTAAGACCTCCGACAAAGTCGCCCTGGGGGATGATATTGCAGACACCTTCTTTGATCGTCAGACCAAGCGCCGCCTCAGCAAGGAAGAACGTTTAAAGCAAGCCGCCGAGCCGGATGAGTACTTCAAGGAAGTTCCCAACTTTAGGGCTTGGGCAGGCGTCTCCGCAGGTTATGCCCAGGCACAATTCCCCCTCACTCCAGATGATTGGTACTCAAGCCACGTCAAGAGCCAAGTCCGCAACTATCGTATCACGAAGGATTCCGTCAGCCTCTGGAATTTTATAGATGATTCCACCCCGTTATTTACTTTGTATGCAGGAGGCATCTGGTACGGCTTCATCGGCGGCGAAATTTTCTATCGCTATTCCAGCCATAAGGTTAAAACAGACAGCAAGGACACCATCTATAAGGAACTGGACCACTGGGACTTTTACCAGCACGAAGTAGGCCTAAACGTCATGTTCTCCAAGACCTACGATCCCTTCAAGTGGTTGGACATCCATCTCTTCGGTTTCCTCGGGTTCCAATACAGTTTCTATGTGGAAGATATCGAGCTGAAGGACGACGTCAAGAAACCTTCCAAGGCATACAGTTCCCGAATCCGCTTTGAAGATGTGTATAAGGGAGCCCTCCTAGGTTTCGGATCCCAGTTCGTCTTTCTGGACCATTACGCAGTAAGTGCACGCACAGGGATGTCCAGCCGCGGAAAGAACGTCTATTCGGACCCCACGCCGGATGCAGCCGCGGAACCGACCACAATCGGGGCGTCCACCATTGACTGGTTTATCAGTTTTGGTCTTGAATACCACTGGAGTTTATAAATCACAGCCGGCGGTGTTTTTGCGATTTTTCTAGATTTGCGCCCACTATGAGTGAAAATCAAGAAGTTGTAAAAGAAGAAAAAGTTAATCCGTTTTTGACTCCGATTAATATTATCGAACCCGAGCACAAGCTCCCCGACTACACTTTTGACATGCTGCCGGAAGAACAGAAGGCTATCCTGGCAAGCCACGGCTGGACTGACCTGATGCCTGTCCAGCGCAAGACCATGCCCTACATGCTGGCAGCCCGCGATATGCTGGTCCAGTCCAAGACCGGTTCCGGAAAGACCGGCGCTTACGTGCTGCCCCTCCTGCAGGTGATTGTCCGTGACCATGTGTTCCCCCAGGCATTGATCCTGGTGCCCACCCGCGAATTGGCTATCCAGGTGCAGGACGAAGTGCAGAAACTTTCCGCCGGCACCGGCATTAAGTCTGTCGCCATCTTCGGCGGCGTTTCCTACGAACCCCAGCTGAAGGCTCTTAAGGAAGGCGTTCACATTATCGTCGCCACCCCGGGTCGTTTGATGGACCATGTGCAGCGCGGCAACGTGGACTTTTTGGACGTTCGTGACCTGATTCTGGACGAAGCCGACGAAATGCTTTCCATGGGATTCTATCCCGACATGCAGAAGATCCGCAAGTATCTTCCCAAGCAGCTGGCCTGCACCATGTTCAGTGCCACCATTCCCCAGACCGTCAAGAGCCTGGCCCGCGAATTCCAGCGTCCGTCTGCAGAATTCCTTTCCCTGTCCTACGACAAGGTGATTGCAAACAACCTGGAACACCGCTGGTATTCCTGCGACGTGATGGACAAGGACTCCATGACCATCAAGGTTCTGGAATACGAAAATCCCGAAAGCTGCATGATTTTCTGTAACAAGAAGTGCGATGTCAGCTATCTGGAACAGGTTCTGTCCGGATACGGCTTTAACGTTGGCGCCCTCTCTGGCGATGTCTCCCAGAGCCTTCGCGAAAAGACCCTCAACGCCTTCCGCGATAAGAAGCTGCGCATCCTGATTTGTACGGACGTGGCAGCCCGCGGTATCGACGTGGATCACGTCACCCATGTGATTGTTTACGACCATCCCGATGACCACGAAGTATACGTACATCGTAGCGGACGTACCGCCCGTGCAGGCCGTAGCGGCGTATGTATTTCTCTCATTACTCCGGTGGAAGAAATTGAAATCAAGAAGACTGCCTCCGACTTCGGCATCAACTTCATCAAGCAGGAACCTCTGACCAACGAAGCCATCGCCAAGAAGGTTGCTGAACGCACCAAGGCAAAGCTCCAGGAAGTGAGCAAGCACTTCGGCGGCCAGAAGGCCAAGGAACGCATCAGTCACTTCATCCCCCTGGCAAAGGAACTGGCAAACGGAAGTCAGGACGACCAGATGCTCCTCGCCTACCTGCTGGACAGATACGTGTGGAAGAAGTAGAAACTAGAGACTAGAGACTAGAGACTAGAGATTAGGGTATAGAGATTTGCAGGAAAAACTTGCTGAAATATCCCCTAACCCCTAAAGGTATATTATGGCTAAGATTAAAGTTAAATCCGCAAAAGAAATTGAACTGATCCGCGATGCAGGTGCTCTGGCTGCAGAAACCCTGATTCGCGCAGGCGAAATGTGCAAGCCCGGCGTTTCCACCCTGGAAATCGATGAATTCATCGGTGACTACACCCGCCAGCACAAGGGCATCTCCGCCTGTAAGGGTTACCACGGCTATCCCCGCTACGCATGCATCAGCATCAATGAAGTGGTGTGCCATGGCATTCCCAGCGCAAACACCATCCTGAAGGATGGAGACATCGTGAACATCGACATTACCACCATCCTCCAGGGCTACCACGGCGATACCTCCGCCATGTTCTGCGTTGGCAAGGTCAGCAAGCTGGCTCAGGAACTGGTGGACACCGCCAAGTTCGCTATGGAAGAAGGCATCCGCGCCGCAGGTGAACAGGGTGCCCGCTGGTACGACATCGGTAACGCCATCCAGGACATCGCCGACGAACACGGCTTCAGCGTGGTGCAGGACTACTGCGGTCATGGCATCGGTCGTGGCTTCCACGAAGATCCCCTGGTGTTCCACTTCCGTAACAACGAATATCCCTCCTTCATCGAAGTGGGTAACGTATTCACCATCGAGCCCATGCTGAACGCAGGCCGTCCGGGTACCAAGACCCTGTCCGACGGTTGGACCGCAGTTACTCGCGATGGTTCCTTGAGCGCACAGTGGGAACACACCATGGTTCGCACCAAGGATGGAATTGAAATTCTGACCCTGCCCCGCTAATGTCTCTACTTAGTAATCTCCGCGACAAGGCTGTCGAGAAATTTGTACGGAATCACGAACTGGTCCGCCGGTTCGGTGACGTCCAGACCATTTCCATCGACTCTGAACAAGGTATTATCGATGCCTCCGTTCTCCTGCACGGCGAAATCGCCCCCATCTCTTTTCGCGGGTTCTACTACCTGGACGACGCACAGTCCGGAACGGATCTCGTGATTCGGAAAATCACCTGCGAGAGAATCTGGATCAACGAGGCTCTAGACTACTGGCTGGGAGACAGAACCCTACGGTACAACGTTCCTGGCCTTGCGGGCGGCATTGCTAAAATCCTGTTTTAATATATATTATAGAGCATGTTCACAAGAGCATGCTTTTTTTGAGGTCCCGTATGGATAAAAAGGAAAACAAGAAAGAAACTGCCGAAAAGCTGAAGGACAAGATCACCAACATTCTCCTGGATGTCATTACCGACATTCCGGAATCGCTGTACGAAAAGTCCGACGAGCAGGCCGCCAAGGTTAGAAAGCTTATTACCCAGGCGTCCCTGAAGGCATCCGCAGTCAGTGCCACTCTTTCTGTTCCCGCAGGTCTTACCGGCGTACTTACCTCCATTCCGGACATTGTTGCCGTGTGGCGAATCCAGGCGCAGTTGGTCGCAGATATTGCAGCCACCTATGGTAAGATCGGCCTGTTGAGCCGCGAAGCCATGGTCTGGTGCCTGTTCCGCCATAGCGCAGCCTCCCTCATGCGAGACGTTGTGGTTCGTACCGGCAGCCGCCTAGTGGTGCAAAAGCTATCCCTCACCGCCCTCCAGAAGATTGTCCAGAAAATCGGCCTGAAGATTTCCACCAAGTTCATCGGACGTGCAGCCCTCCGTGCCATCCCCGCTATTGGCGCACTGGGTAACGGAGCCTACACGTACTACGATACTACGGAAGTGGGTAAGACAGCAGACTCCTATTTCAAGGCTCTGTCTGACCAGCCCACCGTAACGGAAGCAGAAATCGTAGAACCCAGCCCGACTAATGAAGAAAAGTAGTTTCGCGATTTTACTTTTCCTCCTTCTGGGGCTTTTCTCCATCAGTATCGTTGGCGAAAAAATCCCCATGAATGACGGGGCGGGCTTTGACGGCGAATTCTACAGGACCGTCGCAGAAAACTTTACCTCGGATATCCTGAACAAGGGTTACGATAACTTTCGCATCCAGCGAATCTTTCCCTTTTTCCTGATCAATCTCGCTTTTGGAACCTTGGGGATCGAGGCCACCCATCAGAACCTAATGCATGCCATGATTGGACTGCATTACGCCAACCTGCTTCTGCTGATTTTCCTGTTCTGCCAAATGGCTCGTCACCTCCGCTGGAAAGAATCCACCTGCATCGTTCTTTTCGCCTGCTTTTTCCTGAATCACTTTTTCCTGAAAAACTGCGGTTACGAACTTTATCAGACAGACGCCTTTGCCCTCAGTATCGCCATGGGTTCCTACCTGTTATACTTGAAAGGATTCCACAAGGCGGCCATTGGCGTAGGCTCCCTAGGCATCATCACCTGGCCCCTTGTTGCCGAGCAGATTTTCATTCTCACCCTGTTCCATAAAAAAGCCGAAGGGTCCGTTCCCGCAATCCCCAACCTGGTCAAGAAAGCCTTTGCTCCTGCCACCGCAGGTCTCTATGCGCTAGTGATTCTTGGTATCACCGGGGTATTTTTAATTACGGGCAATCAGCACTGGCTGGGTATTCTTCTGCATATCAATCCGGATATCACCCCCTCCCCAGTAGTAACCGCATTGTCCCTGGTTGTATTCACGGGAGTGCTGGTCATTGCGCTCAGGGCAATCCCCTGGGACATCTGGGTCCATCCCAAGGAATTCATCAAGAAGTTCCCCTGGAAGAGATTCGTCCTGATTCTTGGTATCGCATTGATTTCCAGATTGCTGCTGAAGCACCTGTCCAACGACGAACTAGTATCCAACCCCATCATTTTCAGCCTGCAGATTCTGTTCAGGCCCATCAAGTATCCCCTGATTCCCCTGGCGGGACTGGTGGTGTACTACGGGATACTACCCTGCCTCATTATCCTGAAGTTCAAGGAATTCTGTCGGGCATTCTCTCGCCAGTCCCTGGGACACCTGATTTTACTCCTTATTATATTAGGTTTCTCCCTGGATAGCGAAAGCCGCCACATGACCAGTTTCATGCCCATCCTGCTTTTGCCCCTGGGCAAAGTGCTGGACCAGATGAATCTTGAGAAAAGGGCCGTTGCAATTCTTGTAGCCCTCCAGTTGCTGCTTTCCCACTTCTTTTTCCCCATCAACACCCCTGAATTGCCCGAAAAACTTCAAAATTGGGATTTTAACAACTGGATAGCACAGCGCTACTTTATGAACTATGGAGCCTTCATGGATCACCATAGTTACCTAATTTGGCTCGTTTTGGGCATTTTGGCCCTGATCTGCACCCGTTTGGCCATCAAAAAGCACTAGGGGGCTTTAAGTTCCCAGAATTATTTTCTATCTTTGGGCGCAACTCAAATAAACATCAACTCCATTTGTGGAAAAAAAAATGAAAAACATTACTACTCACAGAAATATTGGTATTTCTGCCCACATTGACTCCGGTAAGACCACTCTTACCGAACGTATCCTCTACTACACCAAGCGTATTCACGCTATCCACGAAGTTCGTGGTAAGGACGGTGTGGGTGCCACGATGGACTCCATGGAACTCGAACGCGAACGCGGCATCACCATTCAGTCTGCTGCTACCTTCGCAAGCTGGACCCACACTAAGTCTGGCGAAGCCGACACCATTAACATCATCGATACCCCGGGGCACGTGGACTTCACTATCGAAGTTGAACGTTCTCTCCGTGTGCTTGACGGTGCTATCCTCGTTCTTACTGGCGTGGAAGGCGTTCAGTCTCAGTCTATTACCGTTGACCGCCAGATGAAGCGCTACCATGTGCCTCGTGTTGTGTTTGTCAACAAGTGCGACCGTTCCGGTGCAAATCCGCTCCGCGTTGCAGTGATGCTCCAGGAAAAGCTGAACCACAAGCCCTGCGTCATGCAGATTCCTATCGGTCTGGAAGACCAGCTGAAGGGTGTGGTTGACCTGGTTGAAATGAAGGCTTACTACTTCGAAGGCGACAACGGCGACGACATGCGCGAAACCGAAATTCCTGCTGAACTGGCTGACCAGGCTCAGGAATACCGCGAAAAGCTGGTTGACTGCTGCGCTGACTACAACGACGAAATCATGGAACTTGCTATGGAAGGCAAGTACGGCGTTGACGAAATCGACAAGGCTCTCATCAAGAAGACCATCCGCGAAGCTTGCATTAGCCTCGACGTGACCCCCGTGTTCATGGGCTCCGCTCATAAGAACATCGGTATCCAGAAGCTCCTGGACGGTGTTGTGGACTACCTCCCGAACCCGACCGAAGTTGAAAACAAGGCTCTCGACCTGAACAACGAAGAAGCAGAAGTTGTTCTGAAGTCCGAAGACAACGCTCCCATGGTCTCCTACGCATTTAAGCTGGTGAACGACCGCTACGGTCAGCTGACCTACATCCGCGTATACCAGGGTGTGATCAAGAAGGGTGACATGATCACCAACATCTCCACTGGCAAGAAGGTTTCCGTTGGCCGTCTCGTTCGTATGCACGCTGACGAAATGGTGGATATCACCGAAGCTGGTGCAGGCGACATCGTTGCTCTGTTCGGTATTGACTGCGCATCCGGTACTACCTTTACCGATGGCAAGAACAACTACAACATGACCTCCATGCACGTTCCTAACCCGGTTATCGAATTGGTGATCGAAGCTAAGAACCGTGACGACCTGGACAACATGTCCAAGGCTCTGAACCGCTTCACTAAGGAAGACCCGACTTTCCAGGTCGAAGTGAACAAGGAATCTGGCGAAACCATCATCAAGGGTATGGGCGAACTTCACCTGGACGTTTACATCGAACGTATGCGTCGTGAATACAAGGTTGACGTTCAGACTGGTGCTCCGCAGGTTGCATACCGCGAAACCATCACTCGTTCTTCCAAGTTCGACTACACTCATAAGAAGCAGACCGGTGGTAGCGGTCAGTACGCTAAGGTTGTCGGCGAAATGCGTCCGATGGCTGTTGAAGGCGACTCCGAAAAGGTTTACAACTTCGTTAACTCCGTCGTTGGCGGCCGTATTCCTAAGGAATACATCCCGTCCTGCGATAAGGGCTTCCAGAGCTGCATGCAGGCTGGTTCCTTGATCGGCTTCCCGGTTGTGGGTATCGAAATGGACGTTCAGGATGGTGCTTTCCACCCCGTTGACTCTTCCGATATGGCCTTCCAGGTTGCTGCTCGTATGGCTTTCCGCGAAGCTTTCGCTAAGGCTGGCGCTCAGATCCTCGAACCGATCATGAAGGTTGAAATCCAGACCCCGACCGAATTCCAGGGTTCCGTTGTTGGTAACGTTTCTCAGCGTCGTGGTACCATCGTTGGTACTAACGAAGAACTGGGCATGACCACCATCACCGCTGAAGTTCCGCTGTCCGAAATGTTCGGTTACGCAACTGACCTGCGTTCTATGACTCAGGGTAAGGCTGAATTCACCATGGAATTTGCAAAGTACTCTCCGGTGCCGCGCAACATCCAGGAAGAACTCATCAAGAAGTACGGCGACAAGGCTGGCGCAAGAGCTTAACACGACCGCATGGGCTAAGGCAGGATAAAACCTCTCGTAAGCCCACGCTCTCGCTAAAACAAAGACCTCGGTTAACACCGAGGTTTTTGTTTTGCTCACAGGGAAACCATCACTGAACATCATTCTTATTCAAGTAGAAAAGTCCCGCGATATTTCGCGGGACTTCTTTATTTGGATTTCGCACAACACAGAGAAGGCATTTTACCGACGCCTCCCCATATAAAAAGAACCCTGCGAGGCGAGCCCGCAGGGTTCAGTGGAATTAGAAGAGAACAAGTGTGCTTCCTACCTAATCTACTCCGCGGTTAGAGGCCGGCATCCCGTCTCGAAAACCAGAATAGGTTGGAAGCACATTGATAATATACACCACGTTCATTCCCCGGGAAGACTTTTTATTCAAAACGCCACTCCCAGGAAAAACATTCTAAAATGGATTATGCCACAATGTTCTAAGGAATTCTAGACCTTGGAACTGGACGACTTTGTTCGGGACTTAGCTTCTCGCCACAGTTCCTGAAGACGTTCCGGAGTTTCTTCCTTCATTTCCTTGCCTTCGTCACGGGCCAGCTGTTCTACCACGCGGAAACGTTTCTCGAATTTACTGTTGGCTCGTTCCAGAGCAAGGGCCGCATTGAACCCGCAATGACGGGCCACGTTCACCAGGCTGAACAAAATATCGCCGAACTCGTCTTCCATACGGTCCACGTTTGGATTTTCCGAAGTCGCCGCTTGCATTTCGGAACGGAATTCACTAAATTCTTCCACGGCCTTATTGAACACAGGTTCCGCCTCAATCCAGTCAAAGCCAACCTTTGCTGCACGGCGTTGTATTTCCTGGGCACGGGCCAGCGTGGGCATGCTCTTGCTTACTTTGTCCATAGCGGACTTCCCCGCCATATCCTGATTATTCTTTTCCGCGGCCTTAATACGTTCCCAACGTCGGGTGACCTCGCTTGCGTCGTCCACCTTAGCATCGCCAAAAACGTGAGGGTGACGGCGGATCATTTTCTCACAGATACCCTGCACCACATCGTCGATGCAGAAGTCTCCGTTGTCCTTTGCAACCTGAGAGTGGAAAACCACCTGGAAGAGAACATCCCCCAGTTCCTCGGCCATATGGACCTTGTCGCCAGCCTGGGCGGCATCGATATACTCGTGGGATTCTTCCACCAAGTAAGGCAACAAAGACTGATGCGTCTGCTTGCGGTCCCAGGGGCAGCCATTTTCCGAGCGGAGAGTGGCCATGATTTTCACAAGATCGTCAAAGGTGTATTTCATATGGCACAAGATAGAAAGAGTATGACCCAGATTTTTTTTGATTTTGAACCCAGCAGGATTGTTCCGCCCGTGATCAATGAAAGAGCGGGTTCAGACATTCACGAAATTCGGGATGAGGAATTTCCCTTGCTACTTCGGGAATCCAAGCTCAGGCCCAAGCAGTTGTATTACAGGGGAACGTTACCGCCTGCAGATTCCTTCGGGGTGGGCATGGTAGGAACAAGACGCCCCAGCAATTCCGCCAAGGAGTTATGCCGCCGGCTGGTGAATTCCCTCATGGGGACAAAGGCGATTGTCATCTCCGGGCTGGCTCAGGGTATCGACAGCTACTGTCACGAGGCCGCCCTCGATGCGGGAATCCCTACAGTAGCGGTCATCGCCCAAGGCCTAGAGACGCCCCTCACCGGCGACAGGCGGGTACTGGCCCAACGCATTGTGGAATCGGGTGGCGCCATCGTTACAGAATACCCGGGGGACTTTCCCAGCTATCGCGGGACCTTCCCTGCAAGAAACCGCATCATCAGCGGAATGAGTCGGGCCATCGTCCTTGTCCAGAGCAAGACCAAGGGCGGCGCCCTGATTACCGCCGACTATTGCCTCCAGGAGGGGAAGCTACTTCTGGCCGTTCCGGGAGACTTCGATAGCGAGGCCGCCAGCGGGCCCAACCTTTACCTGGACCAAGGGAAGGCCACACCCATTTTCAGGCCCGAGAGCCTGCCTCTGGCGGCAGGAATACCCAAGGTGCAGTCCTTGAACGGGAAATGCGCTGCAGAGGCTACAGCAAGCCTTTCTGGCCTCTCCCAGGTGGGATGCGACCTATCTCAGGAGGCAATCCAGCTTTTTAAGCAGTTCCAGGGATTCCGGAAGACTTTTTCGGAAATTCAGAAAGATTGTAACTTTAAGGCTGGCAATATTTTAGCTATATTAACAGAGCTCGAGATCGCAGGTCTAGTCGAAACTCGGGACAATTATCAATTCTATTTCAGTGGGAGCAATTAGATTGAGCAAGCGTTTCTTCATTCCTCTTCTGGTACTGACGCTGGCTACCATCGTGGTAGTCTTCTCTCTAGTATTCGGGAAGAATAGCATCACGCAGCAGCGCAGACTCACCCGCGAAATCACCAGCTACCAGACCACCATCGATTCCCTCCAGAAGATCATCGACGAACGCAATCTCACCATCCAGAGATTAAGAAACGATTCGCTGTATATCGAGGAACAACTAAGAGTCAAGTACGGAATGAGCCGCAAAGGGGAACGGGTCTTCCAATTCGTCAAGTAGCTTGAGTACTCCGCTTTCGTTCCGGGGGTGGCATTGGTCTCGCCCTCCGCTCCTTACGCTGCGCTCCAGTCACCCGCTCCGCGGAGTCGGTTGATCCCAACGTCACTCCCCTCCACTACCGCGTCGAGGGTCGTTTCCTATAAAACATCGGGTCAGTCGTTTTGTCGCGTTCGTTGCGCGGCATTTCTTTTGTCCTTCCCTCCATTCCCTAAATCTCGGGATGGCCGCAGGAACTATCCCGAAGCGTCCCGAAACGAAACATCCTGAAACTACAATACGTTCCATCGGGAACCAACACACGTCTGCGGAGATGGAGGATAGGGTGTTTACGAGCGACGACTCCGGCTCTGCCGGGTGAAGCCCCTTTGGGGCTGAGCGGAGGAGCGACGAACACCCTGTCCGGAATCGCAGCAGACAAAACACAACCAGCCCGGAGCGATAGCAGGCCAGAACATCAAGCCATCTTGCTGGCGTCGGTATGTCCAGTTTTCTCCACTTTCCCTGCGAAGTAGCTGTAAGCTGCAGGCACGATAAAGAGTGTCATGAAGGTGGCGAACGTAAGGCCGCCGGCAATGGCCACACCCATTGCGATGCGGCTAGGGGTGCCCGTGAGGATCAGGGGCACAGCGCCCAACACCGTAGAAAGGCTGGTCATGAGGATTGGGCGGAAGCGGCGTTCTGCAGCTTGCCTAGCCGCTTCAAGCTTGGAACATCCCGTAGCAGCCGCAATCTGATTTGCAAATTCCACAATCAAGATGCCGTTCTTCGTCACCAACGCAATCAAAAGAATCAAGGCGATTTCACTGAAGATGTTCAAGGTCTGACCCGTAAGGAATAAACAAGCCAGAGCGCCTGCCAATGCCAGCGGAACCGTAAAGAAGATTACCAAGGGAGCGCGGAAGCTTTCAAACTGACCCGCCAGCACCAGGAACACAAGGGCCAAGGCCAGCAAGAACACAATGTACAGGCCGGAGGAACTTTCCTCGAATTCCTTGGAGGATCCGCTCAAAGCGGTGCTCACATTCGGGTAATCCTTCAGCACATTGTGGGCAATGCGGCGCATTTCTTCCACGCCATCGCCAATAGTCTTTCCGGGAACCAAACCCGCCTGAATTGTCGCAGCGCTAAAGCGGTTGTATCGCGGTAGCGACGGCGATGCAGACTGTTCCTTGTAGGTAATGAAGTTGTCCACACTTACAGATTCACCCTTGCTGTTCTTCACCGTCAGCAAAGACAAGCTCTGAGGCGTAGCGCGGTACTGGTAACCAACAGCACCGAGAATATCGTACTGGCGGCCATCCTTGTAGAATTCACCATAAGTCTGATCACTGATGGAAAGCTGGATAGCCTGGGCAATATCATTCACAGACACGCCTTCTTCCGCAGCCTTGTCTCGGAGAATTTCAATGTGGAGTTCCGGCTTGGTAAAGCGCAAATTTGTATTCACCACGCTGAACACAGGACTCTTGCCGGCCTCTTCCATAAACTTAGGAACCAAGGTGCGCAAGGTTTCAATGGAACCCGCCTGCAGCACAAACTGAACCGGCAAGCCACCGCGCTGTGTACTAATGCTCTGAGGTTCAAACACCATCACACGCAAATCCGGATATTCGCTACCCAGCACCTGGATGGCGCGAGCAATTTCACTCTGAGGGCGACGTTTTTCCTTGTCGTCACTTAATGAAATTCGAATCATGGAAGAACCTGCGCTGCGGGCACCCGACTGAATTTCCTTATATTCGCTAGTATCCATCAATGCGGAAGCTTCTTCAACGAAGGCCTCGGCCATACGGCGTGTACGAGTGAGGGAAACACCTTCGGGCATACTGACGTTCACCATGATTGCGCCGGAGTCTTCCGTAGGAGCCATTTCGCTACTCATGTTGTTGAAGCAGAAGTAGGCCGCAAACAAAAGACCAGCCACAATGGGGAACAGTAACCAGCGCAACTTCAGGAACCCACCCAGCAAGAACGCATAACCGCGATTCAGACCATCAAAGAAAGGTTCTGTCCAAGTGTAGAAACGGCCCTTCTTCTGATGCTTCAGGAATTTAGAACAAAGCATGGGAGAAAGAGTCAGTGCGCACAGGGTAGAAAGGAAAACCGTACCGATCATCACCGCAACGAATTCGCGGAAAAGAAGACCCGTGGTACCGCCCATGGCAAGCACAGGAACGAACACCGCCATCAACACCACAGAGGTCGCTATGACCGCAAAGAAGATTTCGTTGGTGCCGGCGATTGCAGCCTGCTTGGGAGTCATGCCCTTTTCAATCTTGTCGTAAATGTTTTCCACAATCACAATGGCATCATCCACCACAAGGCCGATAGCCAGCACCATTGCAAGCAATGTCAAAACGTTAATACTGAAACCGCAAAGGTAAAGCACAAAGAAGCTACCAATTACAGCCACCGGCACAACCACCATAGGGATAATGGTGGTACGGCCCTGACGGAGGAACGCAAAGATAATTCCAATAACCAGGAGGAACGCGATAAAGATGGTCTCCACCACTTCCTTGATGGATGCGCGGATGTTGATGGAAGTATCGCGGCCTTCCAGCAGTTCCACGCCTTCGGGCAAGTTGCGGCGAATGTCCGCCACACGCTTGTAGTATTCGTCGGCGATTTCCACATGGTTACTGCCGGGCTGAGCCATCAAAGCAATAGCTACCGTGTTCTTGCCGTTACGCTTAAAGCCCGTGCGTGGATCCTTAGGTTCGTAATGAATCTTGGCTACGTCAGACACATGAATCACGGTGCCGTCCGCAGCAGTCTTCACCACAATGTTTCCGAATTCCTTGGGGTCAATGACGCGGCCCAAAGTACGGATAGAAAGCGTACTTTCGCTACCTTCGATAGAGCCTGCGGGCAATTCCAGGTTTCCCTTCTTCAGGGCGGCACTCATCTCGCTTCCAGAAACGCCAAGAGCCTGCATACGGATGGGATCAATCCACAAACGTACCGTAGGCTGCTTTTCGCCCCACAGGTTCACTTCGGAAACGCCAGGAATTGTCTGCAGACGTTCCTTCACCTGGTTGCGGGCGATTTCGGAAACTTCCATGGCGTCATGGGTTTCGCTAATCAAGCTTGCAATAATAATGGGGTCGTTGTCGGAGTCGTTCTTGTAAACCGTAGGCTCGTCCACATCATCGGGCAGCTTACGGCGAACACGGCTCACGCGGTCACGGATATCGTTGGCAGCCGCCTCAAGGTCCGTGCCTGTCTCGAATTCAACGCTAATGTAGGAGTAGCCATCAGAGCTAGTAGAAGTCAGCGCCTTAATACCAGAAGCGCTGTTGATGGACGCTTCCAGAACTTCAGTCACTTCCGCTTCCACCACCGCAGCATTTGCGCCGGAGTAGGAAGTACGGACCTGAATAATGGGAGAATCTACGTTAGGATATTCGCGGACACCCAGGTTGCTTGCGCCAAAGGCACCCAGCAAGATGATGACAAGAGCCATCACCGTCATCAATACTGGACGGCGTACAGAAAGGTTTGCTACACTCATAGTCCACCTTCCTTATTCAATCTCGTAATCTGTATTGTTGCGAATTTCTTTAATGCGAACACCAGCGCCATTACGCATGCTGATGAGGCCAGAGGTCACCACCGTGTCGCCTTCCGTAAGGCCGGAATGAACGTCCACTGCAATGGGCGTACGGAGGCCAGTCTGTACGTAAGTCTGCACAGCCTTGCCATCGCGAACTACATAGACGAAGGCGCCGTCCTTATCCAAAGTCAAAGCTTCTGCAGGAACAGGAATAGCCTGAGTAAGACCCGTAGAAAGATTGACGCTAACCTTAGCATAGCTACCCGCAATCAGTTCGCCCTTGGAATTATCCACTTCCACCATAATCTGGCGAGTACGGCTGCTTTCAGACATGGTTGCATCCAAAGCCTTAACCTTACCAGCTTTGTTAATGCCGCGTTCTTCATCACGCAGGTCGATCATATCGCCAATCTTAAGATTAGACGCATAGCGCTGCGGTAAAGCAAACTTGGCCTTCAATTTTTTCACTTCACTTAGCGTTGCAATGGAAGTACCTGTAGTCATCCAGGCGCCTACAGAAACATTGACAAAGCCCAGTTTTCCGCTAAAGGGAGCGCGAACTTCGGTCTTTGCAATCTGGGCCTTGATCAGTTCCACGCTTGCATCCGCAGACTTTAAATTAGCATCGGCAGCTTCCAGATCCGTCTGGGTGGCAGCATTCTTTTCTACCAGCCCCTGAGTACGTTCCATCTTCTGCTTTGCAAGCTGCTGGCTGGATTCAGCCTGTTTCAGCTGAGCCCTCAGTTCAGAATCGTCAATCTTTGCCAGGAGAGCTCCCTTCTGAACGTTGGCGCCATCCTTAGCGAAAAGCTTCACCAGACGGCCGCTAGCAGCAGCAGTCAGTTCTACGCTATTCATGGCGTCGAGAGTTGCCATGGTCTGAAAACTTTGATTTGCCTCGTGGATTTTGGCGATATAGCCTTCTACAGCATATGTTTTATTGCCTCGACCACTGGGACCGCCAGGTCCACCCTTACCAGCGCTTGCACCCTTCGGGGCATCCTTACTGGAAGGAGCCTTAAAGGCCGGGACCTTTGCTCCGGGGGCATCATCACCACCGCAGGCAACCATCGCAACGGACACCGCTACAGCAACTAAAAGGGACAAAAATCTTTTTTCTTTAATGGTTTTCATATCACTCATTTAGATGCTTAAAAAATGTTTCTGTTGCGTGAAATTGATCCTTACCCTCTAGAATTTCACGTTCATCAAGACGCCACTGCCATCCCCATAGAACTCAGGAACAAACTGAATTCTTTCGGAAAAAGCTCTAGAAGAAGTCTTGCGATAAATTCGAACGGCATCCAACATGGAGATTACGCGGTTCAGCACAAGTGCACCTGCGCTTGCCTGGAATACGATGCGGCTCACGCGATAATGACGCAAGCGACTCTTGTACTCTTCCATATGTTCTGTAGTCTCGGGATTATCGGAACTACCCCAGTCCCACTGAATACTGGCATCAAGTTCTTCATCGATCTTCTTGCCGGAACGGATCATGGCCTGGTTGTAATCCTCATCCATATCCGGAGAGGAATTCTGCCCAGCAACACCGCCACGACTACGATAGTCCCCCACCTTGTTCAGCATGGAAGTTTTCTTGCTATTGGTGGTGAGGCCAGCATGTCGAACAGCGTAGTCATGGGCAGACGTAATATAGCGTTCGCCAATAAAGTAGGAACCAAAAGTGGTCACCCAAAGAGCAACATCCGTCCAGACGAAAGGACGCACAAGGTTCTTTTCACCTAGGTACAGCTCACCCATACCGGGAAGCAAGGCAGATGCGCCAACGGCAAGAGCCAGGCTCTTATCGCGGTTCTTGCTCACCGTTTCGTCAACGGAAATCACCACCTGGGAAAAGGCGGTTGCGGCGGCAAGCAACAGGACGCAAAGAATCTTCATTAAAATCCCCAGCTAGCCTGAACGTTTACGCCAAAGCCATTGAACAGCTGAATGCCGCTGTCAAAATGAAGATGGTCATACCAGGACAGGTCTTCCTGATACAAGGTCTTGTTGAAAGAGCTTGCGGAAAGAGCAGCGTCCACAGCAGAGACAATGTGGTTCAGAATCAAACCGCCAAAGAACCAAGCCTGCATGTCTGCATAGTCGTTGGCCTTGCTACGGAGAGAACGATACTTCTTCATGTTATCGGAAGAGCCCAGCACTTCCGTTGCGGAATTAGGATCTTTCAGGCCCAGGTTAGTGGCAACGGTTTCATCGGTGACGTCATCCCAACCCAGCACGTAAGCATTGTCAGAGAGCAACTGATAAACAGCGGAGGCGTCGTCGAACTTGACGTTATCCATTTCGTCTCCCAGGCTCACAGGATTTCTCACAAAGTCATCCTTAAACTGATCGTCATTGGCATACAGTTTATCCTTGCTGTAGCAACCGCGTTCATTTGCCTTATCATAAATGCCATCGCAGAAGGTCTCTCGAGTACCCAAGTAGCGGCTACGGAATTCGTCGGCATAGTTCACTGCGTCCTGATGGTACAGGTCACGCATCTTGCTTTCGTAACGGCCGATAGAATAATGATTCTTGGCGAATTTCTTGTACTTCTTCATCTGGTCGTTGTACTTGTAGACAGAGAAGTAATACCAACCGCTCCAGAGGGCAGCTTCCAACGCCAGGTAAACGCCACCGCGGGCATAAGTGAAATTGGAACCGCCCACGTACATCTGACCAGAGCCAGGAATGACGAGGGACATGAACAAAGCCTTACGCGGGCTCTTGTAACGGCCCTTCATTTCGTCAATACCATTCACCTTGGACACCTTAACCGGGCCAAGAAGGTCACGACGGCTCATGGAACTGCTAGAGGCAACTGCCACAGAACTACTGGAAGTTGCAGCCGCGATGGAGTCTGCCTTTGCCTTTTCTGCGGCAGCCACAGAGTCAGCAATCATCTGAGCCACAGCGGCAGAGTCACGGGCGATAGCATCCAGGTCTTCTTGGATGCGAGCCTTTTCAGCGTATTCCTGCATGGCAGCATTATAGGCTTCTTCCATGTTGCCGTACTTGTTTTCAGAAGCAACGGCGGCAGGATCATCCACGCTCTTTGCACTATCAGCAGCAGCGGCCTGAGCCTGCTGGGCAGCCATTTCCATATTGCGGCGCTTTTCTTCTGCGGCAGCCCTGTACATTTCTTCCTGACGCTTTTCTTCAGCCTTCTGCTCTGCGGCAGCCTTTTCTTCGGCAGCCTTCTTATCCGCAGCGGCCTTTTCTTCAGCCAACTTCTTTTCCTCTGCGGCCTTCTTTTCAGCTGCTAGACGTTCCGCTTCCGCTTTTTCTGCAGCGGCCTTTTCTTCGGCAGCTTTCTTCTCGGCGGCGGCCTTTGCTTCGGCAGCCTTCACGGAATCAGCCTTAGCCTGTTCAGCTGCGGTTTCTTCCGCTTCAAACTCAGCAAAAAGATCCCTCGGTTGAGCGAAGGAATTGGACACAAACAAACCAGCCACGAGGGCCATCGCATTAATAAACGTAAACTTGCGCATACCCTAAAAATAGAAAAATAGCCCTATAAAAAATGAACCGCTCCCCCGAAAGGGAGCGGTTCCAAAGCTTTTAGTTAGCTAAAAGAGTCGGCTTATGCCTGTTCCTTAGTAACCCAAACCTTGACCTGAGCTTCAACGTCGCCGAAGACCTTGATGGTCACGGTGTAGACGCCAACCTGCTTGATGGGTTCAGCCAGTTCAACCTGAGCGCGAGTGATCTTAACACCCTGCTTGGTGATTGCTTCAGCGATGTCGGATGCGGATACAGAACCGTACAGACGTTCGCCTTCAACAACGCGGCGTTCCATGTTCACAGAAATCTGAGAAAGCTTAGCAGCTACGTCACCTGCAGCAGCCAGTTCCTTCTGGAAGGCAGCTTCAACGGCAGCGCGGTTGTTTTCGATTTCAGCGATTGCTTCCTTGGTAGCACGTACTGCGAGCTTGCGAGGGAAGAGGTAGTTATTTGCATAACCATTCTTAACCTTCACAACGTCGAGCATCTTACCGAGGTGAGGTACATTAGCCTTAAGAATAATTTCCATAGTCTAGTTCCTCCTTATTAGCGCATGCTGTCAGAGACAAACGGAAGGATAGCCATCTGACGTGCACGCTTGATTGCTTCGTTCAGCATACGCTGGTACTTAGCAGAGGTGCCAGAAATACGGCGAGGAATGATCTTGCCACGTTCAGAGATGAAGCGACGAAGAGTCTTTTCGTCCTTATAGTCAATGAACTGAACATTGTTTTCGGTGAACCAGCAAGTCTTCTTGCGACGGATACGGGTTGCCTGCTTCTTATCTTCAAAAGCCATTATTCAGCCTCCCCTTCTTCTGCGTCAACCGGAACGATTTCTTCGGTAGACTGAGCCATGTCTGCGTTGTAAACGATTTCGGACATCGGATAATCAGCGAGGGTCATCCAACGGAGAACGTTTTCATTCAGCTTGAGAGCTGCTTCCATAGCGGCAACAGTTGCAACTTCTGCCTTGTAGTAGAAGATCACATAGAAGCCGTGCTGGCGCTTGTTGATAGAATAAGCGAGCTTGCGCTTGCCCCAATCGTCACGACGAACAATTTCGCCGCCCTTAGTGATTGCAGCGGCGATGGTCTCGATTTCAGCCTTGATGGCGTCGTCAGAGATCATAGCGTCGATGATCACCATAGTTTCATACTGTCTCATAGTGAGATCCCTTTGGTCTTTCGCCCAGGTTACCAACATTGGCCCCGGGAGGGTTCCGATTAAAATCGGTGACCCAAATATAGTAAAAGAGGGGTGTTTGTCAAAGGCTATACGCCAATCTGGAAGCCTAGGAAGCCAAAAGCAGCCCATTCTTCCACCCCACGATTGAAAAATCGCTGGGTTCCAAACTCTAGGGAAAGCCAGGTAGAACGGAGATTTTTCTTTGCCCAGGGCCAAATTCGCTGTAAATCCAGGGCCACACCAGGGGTCAAGGTCAGCTGGATTGCACGGGAAAAATTGTACTCCAGGAGCACGCTGCCAGTAAGTCCCCACAATTCTGTAAGGCGATAACCAGCTCCAGCACCAATACCCAGGGAAAAACCATCCAGGGAGAACATTTTTTCACATTCCCCACGAGCGGAGTCCGCGTCCGTAGTATCCACAGGGAACATGGGAGTAAACCAACCATCCTGGCGTATACTGCTCTTATGAGCCTTAACCTGTTCCCTAAACTCGGAAATGTCCGTATTTTCCAGACCAAAAATCGGCTCGAGGTACAAGTCCAGTGATTCAAAGGCCTTATGGACACGAAGGTTTATGCGATAGCGCTGATACATGATCATTACGTCGGAGTCCAAATTTCCACCCAGAAAGCGAACGTCAATACCCGCAGTAATATTTGGCGTATAAAAATACTCTAGCTGTCCCTGCCAGTTGCCCACACAATCACAATCTTCCGTAGGCTTGTATGCGCCAGCACCAATGCCCACGGAAAGACCCTTGCCCGTATAGGCAGTCTGCCTAGGGAGAGGAATATTAGGCTGTGCCTTAGAACTATCCACCACCTCCGCAGCGAACGCGCTCAGCGCAAATAGCAATACAAACAGGATCCACTTCATTTCAAGGATAATTATAACAATTAATCATCGTCGTTACAGGTTCTCTTTCCATCGGCTCTCTGATTCTCATTAGTAGCATCAGTTGGCCAAAGTCCTTCTGCTAATTTTTCAATGGAAAAAGCATCATAAACATGCACTTTTTCAGTATTACAAAAAACTAAAGTTTTTCGATTCCCCTCTTGAAAATCATCGAGCATAAAGGCTTTACAATATTCAGCCCAAGTCATCATCAAAGTTTTTTCTTGCTCATATGAAGCCATACGCTTTTTCAACTTTTTTACGGCAGAAGTTTTATGAGAGTCTAATAGAATCCAAAGGTTTGAATCGTTAGCCCCGCGCATTCTATCTATTTTATTCATCCATCCACCAGCATATACATAGAGTCCAAATCGACCCTCATCATGAATCACCTGATAGTAAGCTGAATCACCCTTCACTCGAATTCGTAAAAGGCGGGCTCCACAAGATCCGTCTACTTTAGACGTAATCGCTATTTCATAATCAAAACCGGCACCGTATTCCAAAGTTTGTTGAGTCAACGCACTTTCATTAATTTCTCCATATGGTACAGCATTGAGAAGCCACAAGGAGTACCTAATACCAAAATCAACGCCAAGAAATAAAAGAATAATCAGCAGCCAATGGTTCTTTTTACTCGGGATAAATTTTCGTCCAAGCAAAGAGCAAAGCAGGTAAACAGCCAAAAATACAATCGCCAACACACATCCATTCGTCGCGTTAGATCCACCAGGATGAAGTCCGCCAACAATGGATATAAGCACCGCGATTCCCGCTATAATCAACACAACCACAGCCGTTAAAATCCACAATGTCAACCAAAGCGGCTTTTTAAGACCTTTTGAATGAAGTGCAGAAAACAGATAGCCCAGCAGCCACGGAAGTGAAACAATTAAACTAGACAACAGAAACATGATTCCGCCGTCACCTTCAAATAATGCCAAGAAATAATTACACATATTCAACCATCATTTTCATCAATATACACAAAAGCCCTCGGCGGTGTGCCGGGGGCTTCTGAAAAGTACATTAAAACATTCACCGTGAGCCGAAGCCGCCGATATTAATCGACAGCGGAGGCGAGAGTGAGTGAAGAACAGGAGGTTCTTCTCTCAACGTACTGAACGAACGGTATTAATAAGTACCCAACAGTTCGCGGACCTTTTCCATCATGGCCTTGGACTTGACTCTGGCCTTTTCCTTACCGTAGGCGAGAATCTTGTCGATTTCTTCGGTGTGGGCCAGAAGGTCGAAGTACTTGTCGCGGGCGGCGCCCAGGTGTTCTTCAAGAACGTTCTGCAGTTCCTGCTTGGCGTGGCCCCAACCCAGGCCACCTGCACGGTAGCGGGCAGCCAGTGCGTCGCACTGTTCGGGAGTTGCGAAAAGCTTGTACAGCTTGAACACGTTGCATGTATCCGGATCCTTGGGTTCTTCGATGCCCTGGGAGTTGGTCACGATCTTGCCCAGGCGCTTCTTGAGAGCCTTGGAATCCAGGAAGATGTCAATGTAGTTGTCGTAAGACTTACTCATCTTGCGGCCATCCAAGCCCGGGATCACGCCGGTGGATTCCTGGAAAACCGGTTCAGGAACGGTGAACACGTCCTGGCCAAAATGCTTGTTGAACTTGATGGCGATATCGCGGGCAAATTCCACATGCTGCTTCTGGTCCTTACCCACGGGGACGATGTCTGCGTTGAACATCAAAATGTCGGCATCCATCAAGCAGGGATAGCAGTAAAGACCCATGTTCACGTTGGCGTCAACGTCTTCGCCGGCGGCTTCGTTCTTTGCAACCTTGTCCTTGTAGGCGTGGGCGCGGTTCATGAAGCCCTTGGGGGTAAAGCAGCTGAGAGCCCAGCTCAATTCAAAGATTTCGGGAATGTCGCTCTGCTTGTAGAACAGGGTTTCTTCCGGGTTCAGGCCCAGAGCCAGCCAAGTTGCAGCCACCTTATAGATGTTGGAACGCATTTCGGCGCCGTTCTGCACGGTGGTCAATGCATGATAGTCAGCAATGAAGTAAACTGCATCGTAGGTCTTTGCAAGTTCGAGAGCCGGGCGGATTGCGCCCACATAGTTGCCGAGGTGGGGGGTGCCCGTCGGCTTGATACCGGTAAGAGAAATCTTTTTCATGGTGCCAAATTTAATAAAAAAAGCCGACACGGCATAGAGCCGCGCCGACCTTTCTCTCTCGTAATGAAGTTTATGGATGATTACTAGCCGTAAAGGAAACCGAGAACCACGGCAACAGCCAGGAATGCAACGATCTGCTTTACAATGAATACTTCGTGAGATTTCATTTTAGCTTCCTTCCTCATTGAGGGTTTCAACCATTTTTCATTAAAATACCTTGCTTACACCGCCAGAGTACCATTGTAAGAAGTAAAACGCATCTTTGCGTTGAGAAGTGTTGAGAATGTGATATTGGTCATGTTTTTCCTGATTTTTCTATATATACGGGCCGTTATGGCAAACATCGGATACAGCCTTTTATTGGTTTTGGCAGCCTTTATCTGGGGAACCACCTTCGTGGCACAAGCCGAAGGCAATAGCGCGGGGCCCTTCGTTTTCACCTTTGTCAGGAACTTTTTAGCCACATTTTTGCTGTTCGGACTGGCGAAAATCCTCGATTTTGCAGGAAAAAGCCCGAAAAAGCCCCAAAACGTCCTCCAAACGAAGAATCTCTGGAAAGCAGGTATTTTTTGCGGCCTAGCTCTGGGTTTTGGAACCAATTTCCAGCAATTAGGACTTTTTCTGGGGTGCTCCGCCGGAAAATCCGGATTCCTCACCACCTGTTACATTATTCTAGTGCCGGTCCTCAGCGTTTTCCTAGGGAAAAAGATTACGGGAAAAATCTGGTTCTGCGTTCTCTTGACACTGGCGGGCCTGTACCTGCTTTGCATCAAGGATGGATTTTCCATTCAAGCGGCCGATGGAGTGCTGTTGTTGTGCGCCCTGAGTTTCGCCATCCAGATTTTGATCACAGATCGTTTCTGCCAGGAGGTGGACAACGTCCGACTTTCGGCCATCCAGTGCCTGGTAGCCTGCGTGGTCAGTTCCATCCCCATGCTCTTTGTGGACTTGAAGTTATCTACTGCGGGGCTAATGAACGCCGTTGAAATCTACACTCACTGGAACGCATGGATTCCTCTGCTGTACGCCGCAGTACTTTCCAGCGGGGTGGCATTCACCCTGCAGATTGTGGCCCAAAATAAGATAAGGCCCACGGTAGCATCCCTACTCATGAGCCTTGAATCTGTATTTGCTGTCCTGGGCGGTTGGGCCGTATTAAACGAGCGCCTGAGTTTCCAGGAAGGCGTGGGCTGCGTCCTGATGTTCATTGCGGTAATCCTCTCCCAGATTAAGCTGGGAAAGAAATAACCCGCCTTAAGCCAGGCAAGTTAAGCCTTCTTGGCCATCTTCTTCTTGAGGAAGAAAAGACCACCTGCGGTCAGTGCGGCACCTACCAGCAGGGAGAGAACCGCACTACGGCTAAAGCCTGCGATAATATACGTCACGAAGGAAATGCTTGCGACATAAAGTACGTAAGGCAGCTGGGTATTGACATGGTTCACATGTTCACATTGTGCGCCAGCGCTCGCCATAATGGTAGTGTCCGAAATGGGAGAGCAGTGGTCACCGCAAACGGCACCTGCCATACAGGCAGAGATGGAAATAATCATGAGGTTGTAATCCACACCGCTAAAAGCAGCCACCACAATGGGGATAAGAATCCCGAAGGTTCCCCAGGAAGTTCCCGTTGCAAAAGCCAGGAAGGCGGCAATCACGAAGATAATAGCCGGCATGAAGTTCATGAAGCTTGCGGCGCCCCCGCTAACAACACCAGCCACGAATTCTTTTGCCCCGAGGGTATCGGTAACGCCCTTCAGAGTCCAGGCCAGGGAAAGAATGAGGATAGCGGGCACCATGGCCTTGAAACCTGCAGGAAGACATTCCATGCACTTGCCAAAACGAAGGACCCCGCGGGACACATAAAGTACAAGCGTCAATAATAATGCGGCGAAAGATCCAATCACAAGACCTACGGAAGCATTGCTATTTGCAAATGCGTCTACAAAGCCCTTGGCGTCAGCACCGCTGGCAAAGAAACCACCAGTATAAATCATGCCAATGGTGCAGAACACGATCAAGAGGATAATGGGCAGAACCAGGTCGATGACCTTACCGCGACCTTCGGGAATATGGGCTTCGTCCATCTTTGCCTGGATGATTTCCTCAGCAGTTTCATAATTTTTCATGGGGCCAAAATCAATCTTCCAGAACACCACCAGGAAAATAGCCAGCAAGGTAAACAGGGCGTAGAAATTGAAGGGTATGGCCTTCACAAAAAGTCCAAGGCCATCCTCCCCTTCCACAAATCCGGAAACCGCTGCGGCCCAGGAACTGATGGGAGCAATAATGCAAACAGGCGCTGCAGTAGAGTCAATCAGGTAAGCCAGCTTTTCATGACTCACCTTATACTTGTCCGTAATGGGGCGCATGACGCTACCCACCGTAAGGCAGTTAAAGTAGTCATCGATAAAAATCATGATGCCCAAGCAGATGGTCGCAATCTGGGCGCCCGTCTTTGTCTTGATACGCTTCTTGGCCCACTCGCCAAAAGCCGCGGAACCGCCCACGCGATTCATGAGAGCAACCATAGTCCCGAGGATTACAAGAAACACTAGAATGCCTACATTCCACGGGTCAGAAACCTTGGCGATGACGCCATCCTTGAAAATGGCATCCAGGAAACTGCCAAAGCTACCGTGGCAAATAAAGAAGGCCCCAATGACCACACCCGCAAAGAGGGAGGAATAAACTTCCTTGGTAATGAGGGCAAGGGCAATCGCTACAATGGGAGGCACCAAAGCCCAGAAAGTTCCCGTCGCAAAAATCCACTGGTCCATGAACTACTTCTCCTTTTCCAAGCTGACTAGAGGCTGCTTGATGCCTTCTTCTTCCAGCTTTTCAAGAACGGCAATGGCATAATCCAAGGCATCCAGGGAATGAGAACTTGCGTACACTTTCAAGTCGTTGAGAGCCATCACCGCTCTCACATTGTTCATCTTCTTTTCAGTCATTTCAACCTCCTGAAAACCGAAAAAAAATTCCTCATCAATAATCTAATAAAAAACTTCGGACACAGACGTATACAAAATGGTTCCTGCGGAAAACATTTTGTACACACCGACCCTATCCTATTTCAACTGCCGAAAAATAATTTTGATAAAAACAAAATCACAAGGATGGGTTTATGAAAATCACAACGTTCATCGCTGGCGCCATGATTGCCTCCGGTTTCGCAACTTCCCTGTATGCGGCAACCGCTTACCAGAATCAAGTCGGCTTCCTCACCAACGGTCAAAAGCAGATGGCTGTTGTTGACGTGGAAGGCAAGGACATTTTGTTTAAGGATGAATCCGGCACGGTGGCTCTTACGGTTACTGCACCCAAGGCAGAAACCTGGATTCCCGCAGGTGACACCGCAGCCTCTCTGGTTGATTTTTCTGAACTGAAAACCGCCGGCACTTACCAGGCTTACGTCGGTGACGAAAAGATTGGCCATCCTATCCATATTGCAGATGACGCTCTGGAAGGAGCCGCAAAGGCATCCCTGAAGTTCTTCTATTACCAGCGAGCCTCCATGGAACTGACCGAAGAATTTGCAGGCCAGTGGGCTCGCGAAGCGGGACACCCGGATACGGCTGTGGCATACCACAAATCCACCGGTCACGACCGTATGGTAGAACCCAAGATTGCAAGTCCCAAGGGCTGGTACGACGCAGGTGACTACGGCAAGTACATCGTAAACTCCGGCATTACCACCTATACACTTCTCCAGCTATACCAGCACAACAAGGAATACTTCAAGAAGACTTCCCTAAACATTCCCGAAAGCAAAAACGAAATTCCCGACCTTCTTGACGAAATCAAGTGGAATCTGGACTGGATGCTGACCATGCAGGATTCTGACGGTGGCGTTTTCCACAAGCTCACCACCCTGAAGTTCGTGGGCACCGTTACCCCACTGAAGGCATCCTCCACTCAGCGCTACGTCATCGGCAAGGCAGAAGAAGCCACCCTGAACTTCGCCGCAGTGATGGCTCTGGCCTCCGAGATCTACCAGCCCTACGATCCGGAATTCTCCCAGAAGTGCATCGACGCCGCCCAGCGAGCCTATATGTGGGCAGACGACCATTCTGGCGAAGTTTACGAACAGCCCTCCGATGTAAGCACCGGCTCCTACACAGGCTCCAGGCCAGCAACCACCCGCTTCTGGGCACAGACCGAAATCTACCGCGTAAGCAAGGACCCGAAATTTGAAGCCCTGCTAAAGAAAACCACCATCCGTACCGCAAATGTCCGTATTCCCAGTTGGCAGGACAGCTACATGCTGGGCGTATACAACATCGCAACCAATCCGGATATTTTCGACGCAAACCAAGTGGATTCCGCAAAGACTCTCGTTATCAACAGCGCCAACAAGTTCATCGCCACCCTGGAAAACAACGGCTACGGTGTTGCATTGGACAAGGGCGATTTCTACTGGGGTTCCAACGGCGTTGCTTCCAACAAGGCTGTGATCCTTCTCCACGCCTACATTCTCACCAAGGAAGAAAAGTACCTGAACGCAGCAAACAGCATTGTGGACTACATTCTGGGTCGCAATCCCATTGACAAGTCCTATCTCACAGGCTATGGCGTGAACCCCACCATGAATCCCCATCATCGTCCCAGCCAGTCCGACAGCATTGAGGCTCCGGTTCCCGGCATGGTAGCAGGCGGTGCTAACGCAAGTGCTACCGACTGTGCAAAAGCCTACAACAATCCCGATGCTGTGGCACGTTCCTACTACGACAACTCCTGCAGCTATGCAACTAATGAAGTAGCTATCAACTGGAATGCCCCCTTTGCCTACGCCATCAATAGCATCCAGGCAATTGCGGCCACCAGCACTTCTTACGACATTACGGAAAAACCTGTGGTAAACTACGAACTTACTCCCATTGTGGCAAAGCGCGCACTGCGTGTCGCTCCTGCAGACAACAAGCGCTTGATTGTACGTGGCAATAAGGTTCAGCTAGAATTTACCAAGAACGGCGTGAAGAGCTACTTGAACGTAAACGGCAAGCAAATTCACTAGGGAAGTTCCGGAGGAACATCACCTGCATTAGAAATAAACCTGAGGGTCTTTCCCGGGAAAAGTTGACGCCAGAAATTCTCGGCGTCCTTTTCTTTTTGAAGGGACATGCGGCGAAGTGCGTCTTCCTGAGAGAAGTTGCGGTTTTCCATGAGACGCTGCAGGCGGATTTCCGCGGGGGCAGTCACCACCCAGATTTCGTCCAGACGTTCCACCATCCTCGGGACATTTTCAAATAGGGCGGCTTCCACAAAGTCAGGCGCTTCTGTCAGGACGTACTCCGTCAGGACTGGATAAACCAGATTTTCCAGTTTCACTCTGGCGCTTGCATCCCTAAAGATCAGATCCGCAAAAAATTTACGGTTCACTCCGGACGCCGTCAAGGAATCAGGCCCAAACTCTCGAGCCACCGCTTCTCGCAATTCCTGATTGTCACGATACAGCTGGTGGACCGCCAGATCCGCGTCAATGACGCGAATCCCCCGCTTTCGCAGGAGGTGTCCCACATAGGACTTTCCAGCACCAATCTGTCCCGTAATTCCAATCATTCAAACTCCGGAGCCTTCGCCCTTATTTGCCTAAGGCAATCATGCAAAGGCCTGTAATAATGCCAAAGAGTGCAACCCACTTCAGCGGGCTCTTACGTTCCTTAAAGAATAGCAATCCTGCAACAAAGCTGATCAGCACGCTAGAACGTCGGAACACCGTTACCAGTGAAATGAGAGCATCCTTGTCGCTGACGGACAGGAAATAGCAGCGGTCCGCAACCAGCAACAAAACCGCGACCAGCACAAAACTCCAGCGGAACTGGAACGGAGTGGTAGTTTTCCGTTTAGGGAACCAGGTAATGGCACAGACAGCAAACTGCCACAAAGTCATGTAAATGGCAAACCAGACCTGAACCGTCAGGGGTTCAAAATTCATACGCTGCAAAATAAACTTGTCATACACCCCACTACAGGAGGCAAGAATGGTCCCCAGCACCATGCAAATCACCCAGCCATTGCTGAAAAAGTGACCCATTTCCTTGCGGCCCGCCATACTTAGGCAGATGTAGCTGCAAATACACACGGCAACGCCGGCCCACTGCAAGGCAAAGGGACGTTCCCCCATGAAGGTCACCGCAATAAAGATGGTGAACACAGGCGCCAAAGCGCGGATAGTCGTCGCAATGGACAAGGGCAAGTGAGCCAGGGCATTGTAAGTCAAAATCCAGCTACCGCCCACGATGGCAGCCTTACCAATCAGGTAAATGTGACTCTGGAGAGGCAGACTTTCGCAATGGCCCGTCAACAATACGGGGAGCATCAAAAGGGCGTAAAAAGCACTGCAGAGGAACAAAACGGGGCGAACCGCATTCCCCTGCACAGACTTTTTCTTCGCCAAATCATAACAGCCTAGAAAGAAGGCGGAAGCAAGGGCAAGAATTAACCATGACATAGCGCACACAATTTAGAAATCCCACTTGCAAACCCCAAGGTTTAAACTATTTTTAAGCCAATCTCAACATAAGGAGCCCCACATGGGTATCAAAGGTAAAGCAACTTCCCTTCTCGAAGAATTCAAGGCCTTCGCATTTAAGGGCAATATCGTCGACATGGCTATCGGTGTTATCATCGGTGGTGCATTCGGTAAGATCGTAACCTCTTTCGTGAACGACATCGTGATGCCGTGCGTTACTGGCGTTATCGCTATGGCCGGTGGCAAGGATGCTGGCGAAGGCCTCAAGGCACTCACCACTGAAATCGGTGGCGTGACCGTTCCGTATGGTAACTTCATCGGCGGCATCGTTGACTTCCTCATCGTGGCCATTGTGGTCTTCATCGTCATGAAGAAGTTCCTGGGCGCTCTCCAGAACATGAAGAAGGCTGAAGAAAAGCCTGCTGAACCTCCTGCACCGCCGGCTCCTCCTGAACCGTCCGCAGAAGAAAAGCTCCTCACCGAAATCCGCGACCTTCTCAAAAAGTAATCTCCGGATTAAACTGAGCAAAGTTTAAAGAGTCCGTGGTCATCAAGGCCACGGATTTTTTTATTCGTTAAAGGGCAGCGCGCCCCCTATAACACCATATGTCAACCCTCTGGCTACCAGATTGAAACATCATCATGTTAAGGGTGTCTGAGGGACATCAGTCCCTCAGTTGAAAAGACAAGGTAAACAAGTGCTCCGCACTTGTGAAGCCGCAGTATTTTCAACCAGGGGTCTAGGGGATGGAATCCCCTACATCTCAATAGTATCGTCTGCTGTAAAGGGCAGGTCTTCTTTCTGCGGGGTAGCGATTACCACCTGACATTGCTTTTCGCGGATGAGAGTGGCAACGGCGTCACGACGATTCACGTCCAGCTCGGCGAAGATATCATCCAGCAGCAAAATAGGTTTTTCCACATAGCGGGTAGCAACATCCACTGCAGCAAACCTCATGGCCACCGCAGCGGAACGGCACTGCCCCTGAGAACCTACGGAGCGCATCTCGTAGCCTCCGATACACAGGGCTAAATCATCCTTATGAGGCCCGGACATGGTCATGCCCTGCATTTTCTCCACGAATTCAAGGCCATCCAGCTTTCTCTGGAATGCCACCCGAAGGCTTTCTTCATCCACCACGTTTTCTGCGGAATAATCCCCAGTCACATCGGCAGCCATATTCCCTGCGGCAGCGACCTCCAAGCCTTCGTCATCCAGAAATTCCGCACCGTCCATAGCGTCCAATTCTTTCAGAATAGAGCTCTTGTAGGCGCAGGTAATTTCATCCACACCTCCAGACAACTTACGGTAATAGCTGGTAATAATGGGGGAAATTTCCTGAGATAAATTTAAGCGGGCGGCCCACAGTTTGGCGCCCTGTTCTACCAGCTGTATGGTCAAAACTTTGAACAGTTCCTCCCCACCTACGGCAGAACCCTCTTTCTTGTACTGACGGAGCCACTGGTTACGCTGCTGAAGCACCCGCTTATAGCGTCTCAATACAGAAGCATTGGCAGGAGAACGGAAGCAAAGAATCTCATCCAGCCAGTGGCGGCGCACTTCAGGCGCCCCCCTCAAAAGTTCGATATCCGACGGCTGCATAATCACCGCGGGACAGTTCCCGAAAAAGCCTGTAGGGGACTTCAGGTTTTCCCCATTTTCACGAACGTCATTGCCGCGACGATGCACCCTGATGGCGCGATTCCTCTGGCGATCTCCATCGGTAAAAGTCCCTCGCAGAATCAGTTCGTTGGTATTCCATCGAATCAGTTCCTTCAGGTCTTTCGCACGGAAAGAAAAGCCCTGAGACAGCAGGTAGATCCCTTCCAGCAGGGACGTTTTCCCGCAACCGTTAGGACCATACACCACGGTAATACCGGGACCGAATTGTTTCTCGAACCCGGTTAAACTGCGGAGGCCATCTATGAAAATGCTTTCGATCACGAAACTACGTTAGGGAATGTTCCCGCGAAGGCCAAAGCTAAGAGGCGTCCAGAGACCAGCCTCGGATTCATAAATCAAGGCGTAGTTCACATCAAACGGGTACTTCTTCTTGCCGATGCGAATTTCAAACTTGTAGCCAGCACCTACGGTGAAGTTCAAGTCGTCCATACCCACGCGCAATGTACCGTTAGGAATCAGTTCACTTTCAAAGCCCACACGTCCAGTCCATACGTGAAGATCCGGATCAAATGCCAGCAAGGTATCCGCCACCTGATAGTCAATGGCTTCCATCCAGGCATAAACAGGCTTGCCCATAATGCGAGTGCGATAACCCAAACCAATCTGCAGGACCTTGGGACGAACGCCATCCGTACTTGCCACGGAGTTATCAGTGCTGGTATTCTTGGACCACTTGGCAGAAAGATTTTCACCAAAGCTGATGTTACGGATGACTACAGAAGAGGACCACTTTTCATTCCACTGTCTGAGCCAGCTCAAATTCAAGGTTACGGGACTGCGATAATCATCTACCAGTTCCACGCCGTCGAAATATTCAGCAATATCCAGATTGTCATAACTCATGGAAAGAGACAAGCCGAATGCATCGCGACGGGTAGCACGATAGGCAAAGCCCAGATACATCATGGTAAAGTAGGGAGATGCCGTTCCCATGGTCTGGTCGTCATCATCAATCACGTCAAAAGCAAGGTCACCACGATAAAGCATGGCAAAGCCCACGCCCATACGCTTCCCCACCTTGGATTCAATACCCAGAGAGCCACCAGCACGATCCAGATCGCGCTTTTCAGCATTCAAGGTATAGGAGAAATTTTCCCTAAAGCCAAGGATTGCCGGGTTCCAGTAGGCAGCCGGCATAGAAGCCGTATCTGCAGAGCCGGTATTACCACGACCCAATTCGCGAGTACCCGCAGCCATACGTTCCACAAAACCATCGAAACTACCCAAAGTAGCCTTCTGTTTTGCAAAAACCGGCACCGCACAAACCAACAACAGAGCAAACGTCAGCAAGACCTTCGTCATTCGCAACTCGTAATTCATCATTACTTATGCCCTCCCAAAGTCATGACCTTACCCCAGCCAATATGGCCGTGATTATCCTTTACGCGGACGTAGTAAACGCCCATGGTACAAGGCCTTCCATATTCGTCATAACCATCCCAGAAGTCTTCCTTAGGATTGGTACTGCGAGAAGCATCTGCATCGCGATGGGCACTCTTGACAATCGTGCGAATCTTTCTCATGTCGTAGCTGAACACATCGATGGTAATCTTGGAATCCTTACCCACCTTATAAGAGACCAGAGCCTGGTCGCCGGCGGTAATCACAGAAGGAACCATACGAACAGAACCAAGGTTACCCCCCAGCTTATGACGGTTCAAGACTGTAGTCCAGGTTGCACCGGAATCCGCAGAAACGGAAATGCCATTACCATACGTAGAGATGGCTAAGCCAGTTCTATTTTTTTCCAAGGGAAAAGAACAAATAGACGTGATCACAACGTCTCTATCCGTAGCGCCAGTTTCGTAACCATAAAGCCACTGGTTCTTTCCGTCATCATTCATATCCCAGGCACGAACGCCATTCTTTTCCAGCTTAAAGTAACCGCTGACAGAAGCACCGGAAGTGCCCACGGCCACATAGGCCACGTTACCGATAAAGGCAACACCGCTTACCGTAAAGTCGCCATCGTCATACACGTCTTTCTTCTGGGAATTTCCAGCGGTATCCAGGAATGCCACCTTACTGAAATCCTTCTCCCCGTCATACATACGATAGAGGGTCCCACGCAAGCTAGATTCCTTCCCCTTCACGGAAGTTTCCGCAATAATCTGCAAGGGTTCGCCACCCATCCAGATTCCAGTCACTCGGGCAGAATCGTTCAAGGTCGCAGAAGCCTTCTTCACGGAACCGTCCTTACCGTAGGTCCACACGCCCTTGCTTGTTGCAAGCCAGAGATCGCCCGTCTCGGGATGACGCTTCACATCAAAAATAAACGGGTTTTCCTTTTCGCTCCACTTGTACTTGGACTTCAGGGAATCCATGGTGGATGTAGTTTCATTAAGGACATAATCCGCAGTCTTCGCCTTGCTGCTGGAGAAATCATGCAGGCGAATGCCAGCGGCACCGCGGGCCATCCACAGTTGTTTTGCAGATGAATCGTAGGCAAAGCCGCCTACAGCAGTATACATGGCGGAGTCCAGATCTTCCAATGCGGCAGGAACATCGATGGGCATTTCGTACACATCGTCTTCACTGGCCCCGCGAATGGAGAGGAAGCCACCCGGTTGGCGATAGCGTTCGTCATCGTCCATCTTGAACATGGGGAGAACATAACCCAGCTTACCTGCATAAACCGCAGGCGTACGGCGGTGTTCGGCCAGCACGTCGCTAAAAATTCCATCCTGTACCGCAGTCACGGAATCGCTGACCTGCACCTGGGTGCTTTTTACCACCTGGGCGTTCCCCGTAGAACCGACAGTCAGCTCCAGCAGGGTCGCACCGCTATAAGTGTCCCCGCGGGAAAACACCCACAAGGAACCCGTAGAACCAGTTTCGTTGACATTCAGGGCGTAGTTACTGAACAAGGTTTCCGCCGCAGAGGACAAGCCCGCGCAAACAGCAACACTGCAGACTACTTTCTTAAGGAGACTTTTCTTCATAAGGATTCCTAGCGCATGTCGATTTCGTCAACGTCCTTCTGGGACTTGTACTTGAAATCGTCATTGGAGAAGGTCTTCAACACTTTCAAATTCACGATATTATACCAGGAGCTGTTCCCTGCAGGATCCACCGTAAACAGGCGTACCGGGGAAAAGTCCTTCTGGGAAAGCCACACTTCCATCTGGCTGAACTGCCCTGCATACTTGGAAGGATCCAGCTTCAACACCCAGAGAGTCTTGCCCCCGAAGGAGCCTGTAGTCATGGAAGTGGCCTTGCAGTTCAGATACTTAAAGAGAAGTTCAGAAGGATGAAGCTGGCTGGACAAGTCTTCCACAGCCTTGATCAGCACCTGCTTCTGTTCCACATTATGCTGCCACAGGGATTCGCCATCGCTATAGAAACGAATGCCAGCCATATCCAACTTGAACTTGTCCCCTTCGGCAACCAGCAGGCTCCCCTGTTCGGAAGCAATGTCCGGAGAATCCGCATAAAACACCTGGACCCTGAAATCAAGATTCCAAGCCTTGCCGGACTTGAACCAAGCCTGAGATTTCTTCATGGCCTCGTCAGCGGACAAGGCAAAAGCGGACTGGGCAAAAACGGCCAGCACAAACAGAAAATACGGGAGCAATCTGAGCATCTTCATATTCCCCAAATTTACAAAAGTACCAAAGACAAGGACTTTTCCGCATTAGGTTTGGTCTTTTTTTTCAGATATTTCTATTTTATCGCAAGAAATTTTTAAACCACTGGAATAATTATGCGCAAACTGCTTTTGCCCCTGGCACTGACTGCTGCAGGTTTTACCTTCGCTGCCGACATCGAAGTCCACGGTGACGTAAACCTGGACTATGGTAGCTATTTTGATAAAGACTTTAGCCCGCTGAACGCAGCCAATCAGGACATTGACCTGTCCCTGCAGGCAAATCTCGACGAAAACATCCATGTAGTCGTGAACGCCAACACCCACAGCAGCTTTGTAAACGCAAACGGTGATCTGGAAGCTTCCGAAATCCGTCATGGTTTCGCACATTCCGCAGCCATTAGCGACAGCGACAACCGCTACACCGGTTTCAACTTCGACGGTGCACAGCTCCGTTGGGACGTTTCTCACGACGTGACCTTGATTTTCGGTGACATGACCTATAACGCAGGTACCTTCAACTACTACTTCTGGCGCGATCCGTCCAAGAATGCAGTCATTGTCCGCGACGAATCTCTCCGCGGTTTCGGTGCTGAATTCGGCAACGAAAAGTACGGTAGCGGTAAGTTCTACATGGGTGCTTCCGAAGATAACGACTCTACTCTGGCAATGTATGCCACTTACTCCCTGCCCATGCTGAACCGTCCGGACGAGCACTTGATCCTGACCCCCAGCGTGGACTGGTTCTTCGGTTCCAACGCCGCTCGTACTTATACCTACGTGCTGGGTCTGGAAGTAGACTACTCCAAGAGCTTCGAAATGTTCAACTACGGCATCTACGCCGTGTGGGGCCTCCACCCGTACAAGGGCAACGGTGTTCACTCCTTCTTGCTGGAACCCAGCATGAACTACGGTGTGTTTAACCTGGGCGCCACCTTCTTCTACGCCATTACCGATTCTGACTACGATACCGATCCCCAGCTCTTCACCGAAGACCAGATGCTGTTCGCTATCGAACCCAGCTTCAATCTGCACAAGAAGTTCACCATGGGTGTCGCCTACGAATATCATGACCATGATACCGAAGTTCACAACGACGACTATCACTACCTGGGCATGAACTTCTACCTGTACCCCACCATGAAGACCGAAGCTGTGTTCTGGTTCGGCTACAACTTCAACGAAGACGACTACGGTCCCTTTGTTGACAAGAACTTCGCTCTGGGTATGAGCGTAAAGGCTAGCTTCTAACCTTAAATACTCGTGAGAATCCGCGCGCTAGATTCCATCCGGGGCCTTTTGCTCCTGCAGATGACCCTGGATCATTTTGGCAAGCCGATTTCCCAATACCTTTATCAGTGCTTCGGCTTCTTCAGTGCGGCCGAAGGCTTTTTTTTCTTGTCCGGTTTTGTGGGGATGTATGCGGCCACCAGCAAACAAGCCAAGGACCCTACCCAGAGCTGGATGCGCAAGCGCGCCCTGAGAATCTGGATCTACCATCTCTCCACACTCGTCCTGATGGGTACGCTAGGGTTCTTTTTGCTCCCTAGAATACGCTATCTCTTTCAGCCCATCTACAACCACCCGCTGGAAGCGATTCCCTTAAGTTTAAGCCTGGTCCACACTCCGGAATGGATGGACATTCTGCCGCTGTATGTCATCCTCATGCTGGTAGGAAGCCTCCTGTTTCCCTTCTTTACGAGGGCGAAGAACAAGTGGCAGGTATTCCTGCTGTGGCTGCCATCCCTAGGGCTTTGGCTCGCCTCGCAATTTGGAATTCGGGATACCGTAAACGGAATCTTTCCCAGCTGGACACACCACGGGGTGTTCGACCCCTTCAGCTGGCAGCTGGTGTATTTCACGGGGGCTGCGGTAGCCGCCTGGTGGAAACGCACCGACGAGAGTTCCACCCGCGTAATAGGCAAGCTGACCTTGCCTTTGGTGTTTGCGTTCACCTTCTGTCTGCTGTGGTCCCGCGGGGCATTGCCGCTCCCCACGCCGGGTGAGGCACTTACCAGCAGAGAACATCTGGGAGCCTTGCGCTTCGCAGACTTCTTCACGTTCATGATGCTTATTGGCGCCATCGTCCGGAAGTGGCCCGCGGCTCTGGACTTCAAGTTTACCAACGTTATCGGCAAGCATAGCCTGGACGTTTATTCCTCCCACATCGTGTTCCTGCTCCTGTGGTTCTCTACCCCAGGCAGCATAAGGTACAGTGCCCCCTGGAACGTCATCGCACCAGTAGTCACCTGCATTTTACTGTGGGTCATCGCCAAACTTAGGGAACCCAAACACTAGACCTTGAGTCCAGATGGGTCCGCCGATGCTGACATCCGTCAGCAAGACACATAAAGCAAAAAGTCCCCGGCTAACGCCGAGGACCCTAAATATCTTTAAGCCACTTTCAAGTACGCTCTGTTATCCAGAGAAACTACTTTCCGAGGAATTTACGGCCGATACCGAATTCATCCTTGTATTCGATGTAGTCGGGAGTGAAGCTCTTCGGGAAGGAGAAAGCTATGTTGGCAGAGCACTGGAATTCGTTCATCAGCTTGCCCTTTTCGCCCTTCTTGAAGTTCTTCTTCTTCTTTTCGATCTTCTGGTCGTTCTTCGGGCCTACCAGTTCTTCCTTTTCGCACCAGCCACCAGTAGTGGTTGCAAAGACTTCCTGGCCGTCTGCGGAAACCAGCTTGATCTGAGTCGGGTCAAGTTCGGTGTTGTTACCGGTAGATGCCCAGAACTGGATTTCGCCAGAGAGAGAAGTTGCGCTGAGCTTGAGGGTCGGCATAGCCATGACGTAGCCCCACTTGTCGATGCGGCGGCTGACCGGTTCACCGATCTGTTCGCCGAAGATCAGGAAGTAACCGCGAGTGAGTTTGCGGTTCTTGTTCAGAGCGGTCTGGACAGCGTCGTTGGACGGAGCGATTTCAGCAAGCTTCAGGAGCTGGTATTCAGCAACCACAGGGTCAGATTCAGACTTGGCTGCGTCGAGGTTCTTGGCAACGTAAGCATTTTCAGCTTCGGTGCGGAGAGACTTGACGTTAGCTTCGGAGAGGCCGCGACGCTTGGCGAGAGATGCTGCGGAGTCGAGCTTTGCAAATGCGTTCACGACGGTAGCGAAATCAACGCCTTCTTCGCCGGACTGCTTCTTGCCCTGGTCAGCAACCAGGTTCACATAGGACTGGACAACTTCGGTATTCTGGACCTTGTCCACGATTTCAGTAAACTTGTCGAAGTAACCTTCTGCCTTTTCGCTATTGATGTCAGCCTTCAGTTCCTTTTCTGCACCGCCGATAAGGGCCTTAGCAAAATTGTCGTAGTATTCGTCGGAAACGTCGCCCTTCTTGGCTGCTTCCACGTAGGACTTGATGGCGTTAGCAAAGCGACCTGCTTCAAGATGTTCGTCGCCGCGCTTCTCGTTCTTGCCCTTACAGCCAACCATTGTGAAAGCAACGGCTGCAGCCAGGGAGGCAATAAAGATTTTTTTCATTTTTTTAGTTCCTTATCAGAAGTTTCGGCTGTTTGTCCTCAAAAAAGATCATTTAGCCATTCCGTTTTAAAAATAAATAAATAAATTTATGTCAACCTTACAGATGTAAGTAAATTTTTATTTGGAGACTCTTTTTAGGTATGAACATCCTGGCCGTAAGCCCTGAAGCAGGTAACTGGAAACATACCAGCCCCCTGGCCACAGCGGTTAACCGCATGACCGATGCTTTCGCAAGCAGCGGCGTCAAGGTACTGACCTGTTCGCCCCTCTACAAGAGTCTGATGGTCGATCTTGAGAGCTACCACTGCATCTATACCGGTGTAGAAAAGCTCCAGGGCAAGTCCTACGAGATCTACGTTTCCGACAAGGACCCCCTCCACACTTACATCTATAACGAAGAATTTTTCGACAGACCGGATGTATACGGTCCCCCTGACGAAATTCCCTATTCCGACAACCACCTGCGCTTTGCGTTCCTGGCATCCGCCGCTTTGGCCTACGCCGAAGCTACCGAATTCAAGTGCCAGGCAATCATGGGCCACGAATGGGGCGGCGCTTTGGTAGGCGCTCTGTCCCGAACCACCTATGCAGGTTACGCCGGCGAGATTCCGTTCTTCTTCAACATCCATAACATCACTTACGATTTCCACGTAGCTTCCAGCGAGATCGAGAAAATCGGTCTTAGCCGCGAAAACTACAACATGGATGGTTATGAATTCTGGGGCAAGGTCAGCCTTCTGAAGGCCGGCATCCTGTATGCAACCAAGGTCCTGTTCCCGTCTCCCGGTTACCGCGACGCCATGCTCAACACCAACCTCCCCGGTGGTCTGAGCGGCTTCCTCAACCGCAACGCCGACAAGCTGATCGGCGTACAGTTCGGCGTGAGCTACCAGGTCTGGGACTTCAACGACCAGGATTGCCTCCCCATCAAGGAAGCCAAGCGCAGGGCCAAGCACGCCCTCCAGGAAAAGCTGGGTCAGAACCTTGACCAGAAGCTCGTCATGTACGTCCACCTGGATTCCGAAGCAGGCAACACCTCCGAAACCCTGGCAACGGTCCTTTCCGACATCGCCCGTCTCGACATCTTCATTATCGTGGGCATCTCCTCCAAGGACCCCGACTGGGATTACTACAAGAATTTTTCCAACCAGTATCCTACGGTCATGGCCATCCACGACCTGGAAGACGACACTGTCGACAGCAACATCGTGCTCCGCGACATGCTGGCTGGTTCCGACCTGCTGTTCGCAGCAAACCTCCGCGAACCGTCCTCTTCCATTATCCTCAAGGCAATGGCAGCGGGAACCATCCCTCTGACCGGCCGCACCGTAGGTGTAGCAACTATGCTCACGGACTACGGTCTGGAAACTGCCGGCGAAGCAAACGCCTTCCTGGTAGACGACGCCAACGCTCCCGACCAGATGCTTCGCCGCACCAAGGACACCGAGAACGTGTTCAAGACCGAAGTGGCCGACTGGGACAAGTGCGTAGTCAACGCCTACAGCGGCTTCCACTACGAATGGTGCAGAACCGTCTCCAAGTATTTGCTGATTCTCGGCGAACTGGGAATCTAACGTTTCCTGAATGAAGGGAAAGGAGTCTAGAGGGAGGGGAAAAACCCTCCCTTTACATATGAAAAAGACAGGCCTTACGACCTGTCTTTTTTCACTGGGACCGCTGGGACTTGAACCCAGGACCCGCGGGTTTACGTTTGTGATGCTTACGCACCTCCGTGGACTATGTCTTCGCCATGCCAACCACAAGGATCAGTTTAGGCGCGGGATACTTATTGCGGTCATTAAGCAGGCTAAACTGCTCCGCTAGTCTCTACACCTTCCAGAAGTGTACCTCTGGCTCGGCTCGGCGTTGCCTTGTAGTGTCTCCACCCGTCAGGGTTCACCGAATTCTTCCCGTTTGCAACCAGCCCTTTCGGACTGGTGTCACAATTACAATGAGTCCGCTGCTCTAACCAACTGAGCTACAGTCCCGTACGTTTTGCAACGTGAGGGGTAATATAGTAAAAATTTTAGTTTATCAAGGGATTCTAAATATTTTTGGCATTATCGAACCCGCCCTTTTGAGAAAATTCCAGAATAAGATGAGCTGTAGACTCGATCACCTTTTTGTATCGATCTATTTCGCTATCTGAAAAACCGGATATATCTTCCCATGTGTATTGGGGCAGGTAACAAGAGGCATGATGGAAGCAGTCCTTCTCATCAGGCTTTTCAATGTACACCTTAACACGACCATCCTTCATCATCTCGGAATGGACGATTTCTGAATTATCATCTAACGTCAGGAACGGGTACATCATTATCGAACTTGCTGCTAATATAACTTTTCGGTAGACAAGAAAAAACAACCTAATACAGTTCTATTTACAAATTAAACTTGTATTCAAAGGTTCACCACAAATATTACTTACTCACGCACCCGCGAGAGGTGCGATAGGATTTCACGGTCGATTTCCTGCTGGATTTCGTTTCAATTCACGCACCCGCGAGGGGTGCGATAGTATCGCCATTCTATAGCTGACGGAACTGCATGTTTCAACTCACGCACCCTCGCGGGGGGCGATTTTGGAGTCTCTCTAATGTACCTAAGGTATATGTTTCAATTCACGCACCCACGCGGGGTGCGATCAAGTGGCGTAGGGCTTCCCGGCCTTCTCGATGTTTCAATTCACGCACCCACGCGGGGTGCGATGTGGAGTCAGCTTGGTTGGGAGAATGATGCCTTGTTTCAATTCACGCACCCACGCGGGGTGCGATTTCAAGAAGGAGGTCGTATAATGGAAGTAAATGTTTCAATTCACGCACCCACGCGGGGTGCGATTGACACCGGATCAAAAAGAAAGTATATTCAGGGTTTCAATTCACGCACCCACGCGGGGTGCGATCATTTCGTTGATGACTGCATCAAACTGTTTCTGTTTCAATTCACGCACCCACGCGGGGTGCGATCTCTATTCTTACTGACGTTACCTCAACTATACGTTTCAATTCACGCACCCACGCGGGGTGCGATTGTTTACGTCAATAGCTAACCACCAAGGGGCAAGGTTTCAATTCACGCACCCACGCGGGGTGCGATTTAGCCTTCGCTTCAGCCTCTGCTATCGCGTCCAGTTTCAATTCACGCACCCACGCGGGGTGCGATGCGGCTTCACGTTCCCCGAAACCATCAAAGACAGTTTCAATTCACGCACCCACGCGGGGTGCGATTTGACGCGCTCGAAGCTGCGGGAATAACGGTAGTTTCAATTCACGCACCCACGCGGGGTGCGATAGGAAAACTACGACAGCCGTTTTGTGAAATTGGTTTCAATTCACGCACCCACGCGGGGTGCGATATGTTGCACCGACAAAGAGTACGGACGATGTTGTTTCAATTCACGCACCCACGCGGGGTGCGATTTGGTGGGCTTCTTGAATTCCCTCATGGTGGGGTTTCAATTCACGCACCCACGCGGGGTGCGATGAGCCATCACGGACGACCGCAAGCTATCCAAGGTTTCAATTCACGCACCCACGCGGGGTGCGATGAATCTATTGCTGGCGGTATTTCAAACGTATGGTTTCAATTCACGCACCCACGCGGGGTGCGATTGGAACAGTTCAACGCATAAGGGAGACGGAAATGTTTCAATTCACGCACCCACGCGGGGTGCGATTAACGGTAGTACCATTGAGCGCGATTTCAACAGTTTCAATTCACGCACCCACGCGGGGTGCGATGCTTAAAGGTCTTCTGCCGCGTGGATTCGTTTGGTTTCAATTCACGCACCCACGCGGGGTGCGATAATCAGCCATCTCGGTACCTCCTTAATCGAACTGTTTCAATTCACGCACCCACGCGGGGTGCGATCTTGGCTTCGCTTTCCTTGCCTTCAGCAAAAAGTTTCAATTCACGCACCCACGCGGGGTGCGATAGGTCGGCTGTAGACACGTTCGCCAGGGCGTTGGTTTCAATTCACGCACCCACGCGGGGTGCGATTATTGTAAAAAATAGTTTACAATTATTTACAAAGTTTCAATTCACGCACCCACGCGGGGTGCGATTGAATGCCACGAAAAAGGAATTAGAGATGTCAAGTTTCAATTCACGCACCCACGCGGGGTGCGATTGCAGGAGCCGTATAATGAGTTCTTTCCGTTACGTTTCAATTCACGCACCCACGCGGGGTGCGATTTTCTGCAGGTAGTCATACTTTTTCTGTTTCTGGTTTCAATTCACGCACCCACGCGGGGTGCGATTGTTGGGAAGTTTGTAAAAGATTTGCTTCCTAGTTTCAATTCACGCACCCACGCGGGGTGCGATGTAAACCCCTTCATCCCGAAGATTGGCGACACGTTTCAATTCACGCACCCACGCGGGGTGCGATGATTGCCTGGGTTTCCTTCAGCGGGTCCAACAGGTTTCAATTCACGCACCCACGCGGGGTGCGATGTCCTCCTTTTCGATGTTCAGGGAAATGTCGTTGTTTCAATTCACGCACCCACGCGGGGTGCGATGACAACTTGCGGTCAATATCGCCGAGAGTCTGGGTTTCAATTCACGCACCCACGCGGGGTGCGATAAAGAAATGGATGCCGCATCCGAGAAGATGCAGGTTTCAATTCACGCACCCACGCGGGGTGCGATGTTCCATGCTGCGGAATTGGTCGCCAAATACGGTTTCAATTCACGCACCCACGCGGGGTGCGATACCACGATGCTGCTTATTCCAAAAACATACTTGTTTCAATTCACGCACCCACGCGGGGTGCGATGTTGGCGCAATGAGCGAACGCCGTACCTTGTTGTTTCAATTCACGCACCCACGCGGGGTGCGATCTGGTGATACTGCTGCGGACTGCGAATACGATGGTTTCAATTCACGCACCCACGCGGGGTGCGATTGCTGAAGCGGAACGAGCGGACCTTGCCACATCGTTTCAATTCACGCACCCACGCGGGGTGCGATATTACCCGCGAAGCAGCCGATGCTTGGGAAAAGTTTCAATTCACGCACCCACGCGGGGTGCGATTTCGGCGTTGACGGTGGTTTTGTAAACTATACGTTTCAATTCACGCACCCACGCGGGGTGCGATGGTCATTCTTGCAAAACACCTTACAATCCTGTGTTTCAATTCACGCACCCACGCGGGGTGCGATGTCAAGGATTCAATCTTTTCGCCGTTCACCTTCTGTTTCAATTCACGCACCCACGCGGGGTGCGATACTGGAGCAACAAGTGCAAAAGAAGCCCAGTTTAGTTTCAATTCACGCACCCACGCGGGGTGCGATAAATTAAGCAGCAGGAACGCTACCAGGATGCTGTTTCAATTCACGCACCCACGCGGGGTGCGATAATCGCGTAGTCTGCATCAAAAGGACGGATGTAGTTTCAATTCACGCACCCACGCGGGGTGCGATCATAAGCCGCCTGTCTATGCGACTGGGTTCGTGTTTCAATTCACGCACCCACGCGGGGTGCGATGTCCTTGGACCGTCTGGAAGAAATCCTTGAAAGTTTCAATTCACGCACCCACGCGGGGTGCGATCTAAGACGCTCGCACCGTTCGTTCGTGATGGTGTTTCAATTCACGCACCCACGCGGGGTGCGATACGAGGGTGTTGCGCCTTCCACATACAATTCTCGTTTCAATTCACGCACCCACGCGGGGTGCGATGTAGAAGCCAAAAACCGCCTCCTTGGTATTCTTGTTTCAATTCACGCACCCACGCGGGGTGCGATAGGCGAGGTTCTTGTACATTCGCCTCATGGCCAGTTTCAATTCACGCACCCACGCGGGGTGCGATCAATATCACAGCTAGACTCGCTTCCCGAAACGGTTTCAATTCACGCACCCACGCGGGGTGCGATGTTTGAGCAAATAAATCTGTCCAAGTCCATTGGTTTCAATTCACGCACCCACGCGGGGTGCGATTTCGGCGTTGACGGTGGTTTTGTAAACTATACGTTTCAATTCACGCACCCACGCGGGGTGCGATGCCTTGAAGATGGAACGTATGATCTTGATTTTGTTTCAATTCACGCACCCACGCGGGGTGCGATAGGAAACCCAGGCAATCAAGATGCAGTTGGATGTTTCAATTCACGCACCCACGCGGGGTGCGATAGGGACCGGCAGAACCCCTGTATTTATAAGGCTTCCAAAGGTCTTTTCGCTAACCATCCAAAATAAGATAATGGTCAACACTCAAAAAATACAAATTATCAAAATACTTTCAAAAATCGCGTTTTCGAAAATCGCTAACATTCTAGGCTTTTTAGTGGGATTATAGGTTAGCGATAGCCTTATATCACCAATAAATCATGCATATCTGGCGGTTCTTTTACGCCAAGGTGTTCAACCTTTCGCTCCCAGTTACTGCCAAGATAGTAAAACCTTAAGCTATCCTGATTCAAATCCACGATTTTTAGCAAGCGATCTTTTAATACACACCATTGCGCAGGATCAACTTCGCATTCAAAAACAGAATTTTGTGCACGATTCCCAAAGTCTTTACAAGCCTTTGCAACTTGATTAAGTCTTCGTTTGCCAGCAGCAGTTACCGTAGAAACGTCGTATGTCACAAGTACTAGCATTTTTACCTCCATAAATAAGCAGGATAGTATTCAATGTCACCACGAACACATTTCGCTAAAAGGCGAGCTTGTTCTACATACAGCATGCCGGTTTGCATAGATTCCTCAAGTAATGGATGGTATAATTCTTCTGTTTTTCTTTTTTGCCATGCAGCAAGAAGAGTCTTTCTCGTTTCATCATTCATTTCTACTTCACCATTAGGCTGTACCTTAAATCCTTTTGAATTAACCTGTTTCAAATTAACCAAGCTAAGAACAAGTCGATCTGCTATGGGGGCTCTAAATTCCTCCATCAAATCTAGTGCTAGACTAGGCCTTCCCGGCCTATCTACATGTAAAAATCCCACATAAGGATCAAGCCCGACACATTCTAACGCAGACCGAATATCAAGAGCGAGAATAGAATATGCATAGGAAAGCATCGCATTTATCCGGTCCATTGGAGGTCTTCTGTTTCTTGATTTAAAAACGAATTCAGAATCCTTGTTCAATATCAAATAATTGAAAACACTAAAATAGCGGTCCGCAGCATCACCTTCAATCCCTCGTAAGGTTCCTGCTTCGCTAACATTCTTTACAGTAGTTAAAGAATGCTCCATTGCAGAAATAGAACTCTTCAATTCCATTTCGCCATCGCAATTAGGATGATTTCTTAAATGTCTTAGCAACACATTTCTTTGATTCTGAATCTTTGCTGCAATGCAACATTTAGCAATTGACAGAGACATCTCTGGATTATCAGCAATTCGATATTGAGAGCGACGAAGTAGAACATTTCCGTGAACAGGTCCTTGCATTCGTGCCAGGAATTTACCCCGCCCATCTACATAAGTAATCGTTACTCCTTTTGATGCACAATGTTCTGTCAAATTGGGAGACACCCCGATACCAAAACCAAAACACACAATTTCCCCTATTTGATGTAATGGAAATTGAGCTACTTTAGAATGTTCCTTATGAATGGTCACAGCCTCGCCTTCCTTATGAACCCAAGCCCCCTCAAGAGTTACATACAGTGTATTTTTTACAAGTTTCATCCAAATAACTCCTGATAATATTTTTCCATTCTAGCAGACTGATTTACTCTTGGCTGGCAAAACTCAATAAGTGAGCATGACTTGCAATTATGATTTTTCTCGGCAGTCGGAAGTTTTCCAGATTTGATCAAAGAATGGGCTTCGTTTGTTAATTCAATGGTTCTACTTCGGATATCTTCAGAAAAAGAATATTCCGTTCTTCGTCGAATTTCACAGTAATAAATGGAACCCTCAGTAATAGGAATCCCAGTCATTTCTTCAATACACAAAGCCTGTGCGCACAACTGAATTAAGTCGGCGTCATGATTTTTAGGTTTTCCGTGTTTGAATTCAACAGGCCTCAATTTCCAATTACCCGAAAGATTTATCCACGGAATATCAATACTCGGACCGTCAGTTTTTTCAACTTCAAGAACATCCATTCTGCCATACAATCCAAGCTCTAAATTCCGTATATGGAGGTCAGAATACTGACGTACACCTCGACGAAATTCTTGATATCCCGAATCCACTCGTTCGTGCATTACCCGACCTTCTGCAGTTAAGAAATTTTCTGCCCATTCCTGGTCTAAATGAATAAGCCCCCATTGTCTTTTGCAAAAGGCCAAATGTTGTAAACCTGATATGGCGATGCAATCTTCATCGGTATACGGCATACTCATCTCCATAAAAAAGTGGAGAAGGAAAATTCCTTCTCCACTTTAATCTTCCGTTTACAAGCTTAACCAACTTTCTTTGTCAAAGTAACACCATTAGGCAGAGAAGAATCATCAACTTCTACCACATAATCGTCGAAGGAACGTGCCGGTGCTGAATCATCCTTTTTGGAAATCTTAATTTTTGCAAAAAGAGCATCGGCAGGAGCATTGCCTAATGCAGATTCATGTTCAAAGACATAAAGTCCACGGACATTCATTTCGCCTCGAGCAGCGGAATGGTCTTCCCAGAACATCTTTTCAAGAGCTTCCCAGAAAAGAGTTAAGTCTTCGTCAGTGAAGCCTGTTTGTGCAGCAAAATTTGCAGACACAAAACCATGGGAAACATAAAGACCGTAGGGAACAGTAAACTTTCGGCCCATGGTTCTATTGTCACCATTCTGCTTTTCCGCTTCTTTTTCAGTGGCTACCGCCATTCGAGTAATACTATGTTCTAAAGTAACCACTGGATCAACAGAACGACCAAAAGTCATTTGAACAGGGCCACGAACCTGCCCCGCATTTTTCCCTGTACTTAACACGGCGCCGAATGTACGGATATCATAATATGCATCGCACATTACTTGGCGTGCAGCATCCGTTTTCTTGTCTTTACTGGCATTTTTGACCGCATCAGTTTCATGAGAGGCATCGATTGCGTTGTTCAATACAGCCTTTTCTTTAATGAAGATATCGAAACCTGCAGAGCCTTGCTTTGCAATCTGTACAAAATTGCGAACCTTTCGCTTCAAGCAAACGTCTGTTACGAGTCCCATGCCTGTTTCGGCATCTACGCGAGGCAAATTACCTGCATCAGGATCTCCATTGGGGTTGCCATCTTTCACATCGAAAAGCAACACAAAATCATAGCGATGTTTGATAGTTTCTTTTTCCATATTTCATTCCTCTTAGTTATTTTCAGTTTCTTTTTTCTTAAAAAAATCTTGGCGTTGATGATAGTAACCAACTGCAAATTTTGCTTGATCTTCTAAATTCATATGAGATGGCATAGAGGGTGGTAGCAGTTCCATAATCTCACCAATTCTCTTTTCAAAATTCACTTTGAGGCCTTGGTTGTCAAGTTTGGCCAAATGATGAACCTTCAACTTAAGCAACTGCGGAAAAACTGTAATCGGCGTTGAGGATGCTGCGCCATAATAGCGATCCTTAATGGTTGTATTGATTCCAGGTTGAGCATCTTCCTGCAATTTTTCAAGTACTGCAAAAAGACGACCCAAAAGGTAACCTTCATTCGTATTTGTTGTATCTAAAGCCACTGTTATCTCCTTCTCTTCATTGTTATAAATTCTTTGTTTGCGTTTCAAATAAGCCTTTAATATTCCCGCTCGAATCCTTGAAATATTCCGATCAGCTCGAATCCTTGAAATATTCCGATCAGCTCGAATCCTAGATAATGTTTGGTTTAGTAAAAGTTCCGGATAAGGAGAACCTTTAAAAATGGCATCCATTAATCGCCCTACCAAAATTGGAGGCAAATTATCAGTTTTCCCTTCAAGCGAAATTGCACTCAGTAACCAAAATAGTGCATATTTCCCTTCATCTTTAGGACCTCGAATAATTTCTAGATCATCAAAGTGCTGTTTGATTTTTGACGAAAAATCACTGATGCACCCTGCGTGCCAAAAACGAACAGAAAGTCTTGCTGCATTAGGAGATAACCCCAGTACAAAGAATTTTGCATCTGAATTTGGCACTGACACTCCTGTATAAACAGAATCGTACAATTGTTTTACCGCACGAATATCTGCATCTGGATTATCTTTTTCATAGCCAAAGAAAAACGGGAAATTTTCCTCGAACTCGGTCTTTTTATCAGACCAAAAAATAACGGAAGTTTCGCCAATACGCAATTTATTTTTAGAGTCTTTGGCCAACATCATTTTCAATGCTGTGGTATAGGCAAACATCGCGGATTCCGACACAGGAGCATTAAAGCTTTGGTCTTTTCCGTAAGAACAAAAACTTTTATTATTAAAAGATACAATCCCTGCTCCTGCAGATTGCGCCCCAGGAAAGCCCGATATCAGTGTATGGAGCCTTGCCAAAGGTTTATTATCACCCGTTATCAAGCAAGTGCCAACATTTTCTGTTGAAGGCGTTTCTTTTAGATAATCTTTTATAACATCATTGAACCTAGAACAGACGGGTTCCTTTTCAGATTCACCATTAAAGGAAAATGTAACATTAGGTACTACTTCTTGAACTTCCAGCCAAGCCTCATTTTCCTTCAATAATTCTGAAATCTTTTGTATGGGATCAGATTTTAAAAACTTTACCAAAGCAACAATTTCTTTTGTATCCTTTAGCGTTGATTTTTCAAGTACGTCAATAAAAGCAGCAAGTTTTGCTGCAGCTTTCTTGTCGGCCTTTTTTGTTCCCGGAACCCCTAATGTATAGGTTGCATTATCCCAAAGAAAATTTGGCTTAATGCCTGCAGATCTAGATACAGATGCTGGAACTAAAAATGACTTAGCTCTTTTTATCTTTCCTTCTATAGTCCGAGTATCTTCTAGTCGAATAAAATTTCCATTGTAGTCAATCACAACAATGAATGGGATTTCTTTCCATTCAAAACCTTCTGGGGCAATTCCACTTTCAGGATCGCTACTTTTGCGTTGGTAATAATCATAGAGAGCTTGTAAAATCATTTACGAATCTCCTCACTTTTCCATGCAGGAACATTTATTACGCCATTTTCTATTTTTGCTCTAAAGAAAGTGGGCTTAATATCCTTTTCATTTGAGTAATCCATATCATACAACATGAATCCCAAATCGCGAGTCTCGTTTATAGAGGGTTTATTCTTTATTTCTTCGTCAATATTTTCAATAAGCCTAAAATGACAGGAAAATTCTCGACACCCAAAGTAAGGTTGATTAAAGCATTGGCCCTTTTTCGCCCTTCTCTCAAACATTGCGTTGTACTTTCCTGGATTTTCATCCTTGCGAAGTAATTCTATCTCGTCCTTATCTACAAGATTCTCCGGCAATGCTCTTGTTTGAGGCCTTTTATTTTGAGGAATAAACTCCTGCTTAGCATAAATTCGATAGCGAACATTCTTTAAGAAAAGTCCGGCCCTTTGCTGGCGATTTTCTTCAATAAATAATTCCTTTGTTTTAGGAGAAGCAACTGCGCCTAATTCATTTCTACGCACAGAAACCCATTCTATAGGATTCAAAACTTCAATCTTGGTAATATGCCATAAAATTGCAGGTTTCCAAAAAATGCAGGAAAAAATAGCTCTAGCGGCAGAAGGCGTTATCACATCATAACTAACTCGTTCAACCTTCATTTCCGGACGTGTAAAACAAGCATAATCGCCCCACACTTCCAAACAAAACTCTTTCATAAAATGTTCCATTAAAACCTTCTTTTTTTATCAATATACACTCATTTTAACAAATAAATTCATCACCCTGAAATTTTGGTCCATTCAAGGAAAGTCCAAATTTTTCATCATACAACTCAGGAACTGCCTGACACCACATATCAAGTTCTCCATTATTCGTTTTTACCTTACTGATATAGCCTGCCTTTTGATACTCAAGCCATAACTTTTCGGGAATATTCACTGAAAAACGCTGAAGACGTCTCATTGAATCTCTTCTTGGTCCACAAGCCGCAATTTGATTCAAAAGTTTTCTACTATCGTATTTACCGGAATACCAAACGATGATATTTTTTTGACCTCGATCGTCAATTAAACTGAATTCTTCTGCAGCTGAACGAAATTGAATCTTGAGTCTAGCGGCATCTTTTGCAAGATACCCCATAATGTCGTTCTTGTCAAACGAAATGACTCGATGGAAGAATTTTTCAAAGTATTTCCTAAATTGCTCCGGAAGCAATTCAATGCGATTGTCCGAAAATGTGGAGACAATCATATCGCTAAAAGAATCCTCACCATACCTCAACAAACCTAATGGAGTTTTCTTCGCAGGGCTAAATACATAAACTTCACCCTTATCGCGCAGTCCTTCTCGATTACACCGTCCAGCAGCCTGAGCAATAGAATCCAAACCAGCCGTTGCCCTATACACAACCGGGAAATCGATATCAACGCCAGCCTCAACAAGCTGCGTACTGACAACTCTCACAGATTCTCCATTTTTCAATTTTTTCTTGATATCTGCAATAACTTTACTTCTATGTTCACCACACATCAATGCCGAAAGATGAATGGTTCCTTCAGGCATAAGACTATGTAGCTCTCTACAGTCCTTACGCGTATTAACGATACAAAGGACCTGGTCATGTGTCATTAGTTTTTCGGCAAGATTAGACCACTCGTCAATTGTTCCTATATAGGACACATTTGTTCGAGACATTTTTTCGGACAAAGATGCATCTGTCATTATCTCTCGAACTTTATTCTTTTCTATTCCCTCAAATCCCCCTTCAGATCCTCGTTGCATACTTCCAATATGCCCCTCCAACGCAGGCTGAGTAGCAGTACAAAGAACGATAGACGTTTTAAAGTAGTCAACCAAGCCCTCCATTACAGAGAGAATCGGCTTTAAATAATCCGGAGGCAAAGTCTGAGCTTCGTCAAGAATTATAACAGAGCCAACGATATTATGAAGTTTTCTGCAAGAACTTGATTTTGCAGCGAACAGAGACTGGAATAATTGCACATTAGTTGTAACAATTATGGGTGCATCCCAATTTTCAGTAGCCAGCCTAGATTTTACAGTTTCCTTTTCTGGATCCAAATTGGAATGGTGTTCCAAGACCGCATCTTCGCCAAAAACAGACCTCAATACATCGGCAGTTTGCTCAATAATACTGGTAAAAGGAATCGCAACGATTATACGACTAAAACCATATTTAATTGCATGGTCCAAGGCAAATCCCATGGAAGCCAATGTTTTCCCACCTCCTGTAGGAACTGTCAAAGAAAAGAAGCCCGGTTTTTCTTGTGCGGAATTTCTGCAATCCCTTAATATTTGTGAGCGAATTTCGTTAATTGGAGTTCTGGCCGAATTTTTAGTTTTCTCGGCCATAAACTCATCGTATTTTTTTCGCAATTCAATTAAAGATAATGAATTACCTCGATTTTCGTTCATATCTGGCGACATGAATCTTTCAGTATCAAGGAAATCCGCATCAACCAAACAAGAATAAAGCATTCGCAACCATAAATGAAGTTGCTTATCATCTAGTTGACCATTATCTTTCTTTATGCAAACATCTTTTTCTGGATGATTGCTAAAATCCAAGTCCAAAAGTTCGGGCGGTATAGACCCCTGCTTTGCTAATTCTAAATGTTCTTTGTTTTGCAAGCGATCTTGTAAGCAACTACCTTCCGCTTTATCTTTAAAATAGTCTGGCAAGCCAGTATGATGCCCTGCAATTAAATAGGAAAGTAATTGCCCCCAAACAGGATTTTTTTCAACTGCAAACATTGCCCCTGCGGCAGTATGGTCCACTTTTCCGGAACCGCCTTCATTAGCCACATCATTTTGATAACCGGACGATTGACGAATATAATTCTGGAAATCTTTCTTGTATTTTCCCAAATCATGCCAAAAACCAGCCAATTTTGCAAATTGTTGTGCCCCAAACGAGGTGGCAAACTGTTCAGCAAGTTCAGCAACACCATCTAAATGGCCATTAGGGCCAAATAAGGGCTGTTCAAGGAAAGAACCATCTTCTAAAGGACGAATGTGAGCAATTGGATTCATAATAGGTAATATAGCCTCATTCACACGTCATTTAATGACATTGTCAAAAAAACTGTATTTTTCCCGACAAATTATTACTAATGAATTCTCATCGAGCATTCTGGGACACACCTTTTGTACAATAAAGATTTTCTTTATTGTTGCTACTTTGGAAACATTTTTTCAAGACCGATTTGCAAGCGAAATCTTAGGCAAAAAACGAGTCTTATGTTGAAATTAGTATTCCTGATTGTACTAGGACTTTTTCAAAAAAAAATTATACTCGATACAAATGGGCATAGATTACTAGAGTCATCAAAAATCTAAGCAAGGAGATAAACTATGGGTTTCTTTGATATCGCAAAAAGCATTGGTGAAGGTATTGTAAGAGGTTGCGTGCGAGAAGCAGATCGTAGATCGCAGGTTTACGACCGTGCTGCAAGAACAGGCACCTACAACGGCAGGACTCTTTCCGATTCCCAAAGACAAAAAGCAAGGGATGAAAGCGACCGCCTTCGTAACATGGTTGACAATAGCAAGTACTTCTAATGGAGTTTCAGAATGTCTCAAATGACAGAAGCAGGGAAAGAACGTTTACTCGCATTGAAGCAGAGACAGGCTGATCGCGAGTGGGCAAAGGCTAGAAATGGCGAAGGTGGCGAACATTATGCTCGTGCAAGGCACTTGTATGAATGTGTGGAAAATATCAAGAAACATGTCACCAAGTAGTCTTTCAGGTAGTATTGATGGATCCGTCTTAACGACGGATCCTTTTTGTTTCCAGGCATCCCCAACATGCACAAACGCACACTAATCAAAAACGTCTATTGAACAAAAGATTTATTGTAATTCACTCTACTTTTCAAAACCATTCTAGAGTCTGTCCTTCCCCGCTTTCTATATTTACTCTTACTTATTTTTTCTTTCAGGGGTCGCCACCCCTGACCGTTCATTTTTTCAAAAAGGAAAGACAAAAAAATGGCAAGAGCTCTGATTATCGGTTGTGGTGCCGTTGCCACCGTCGCTATCAAGAAGTGCTGCACCGTCAGCGAAGTTTTCTCTGAAATCTGCATCGCAAGTCGCCACCGCGAAAACTGCGAAAAGCTGGCCGAACAGATCCGCCCTAATTCCAAGACGGTGATTACCACCGCTGCCGTTGACGCCGACAAGGCCGAAAACGTGGTGAAGCTGATTAAGGAATATCAGCCGGACTTGGTCATGAACATCGCACTTCCCTACCAGGATCTTGCCATCATGGACGCATGCCTTGAATGCGGCGTGAACTACATGGATACCGCCAACTACGAACCGGAAAACATCGACGATCCGGAATGGCGCAAGGTTTACGACAAGCGCTGCAAGGAAGCAGGATTCAGCGCCTACTTCGATTACAGCTGGCAGTGGGCATACGCCAAGAAGTTTGAAGAAAAGGGCCTTACCGCTCTGTTGGGTTCTGGCTTTGATCCGGGTGTTACCCAGGCATACTGCGCCTACGCTCTGAAGCACCAGTTCGACACCATCGAAGAAATCGATATTCTGGACTGCAACGGCGGCGATCACGGCTACAAGTTCGCCACCAACTTCAACCCCGAAATCAACCTCCGCGAAGTTTCCGCTCCGGGTTCCTACTGGGATACCGACGAAAACGGCAAGGGCCACTGGGTTGAAATCCCGGCCATGAGCATCAAGCGCGAATACAACTTCAAGTCTGTGGGCCAGAAGGACATGTACCTCTTGCACCACGAAGAAATTGAATCTCTCGCCAAGAACATTCCGGGCGTAAAGCGCATCCGCTTCTTCATGACCTTCGGCCAGAGCTATCTGGACCACATGCGCTGCCTGGAAGACGTGGGCATGCTGCGTACCGATCCTATCATGTTCAACGGTCAGGAAATCGTTCCTATCCAGTTCCTGAAGGCTCTCCTTCCGGATCCGGCAAGCCTTGGCCCCCGCACTGTGGGTAAGACCAACATCGGTTGTATCTTCAAGGGCACCAAGGATGGCAAGCCCAAGACTTACTACCTGTTCAACGTTTGCGACCACCAGAAATGCTACAAGGAATTGGGCAGCCAGGCTATCGCCTACACCACCGGCGTTCCGGCAATGTGCGGTGCATTGATGATGCTTACCGGCAAGTGGACCACCCCGGGCGTTCATACTGTGGAAGAATTCGATCCGGATCCTTACATGGACGCACTGAACAAGTACGGCCTGCCTTGGCAGGAAGACTTTAACCCGACCCTGGTCGACTAATCCCCAAGGATTTGCGAAATGAAGAAATGGCGTATCGACGACTCCCGCGATTTGTACAACGTTCGTGGTTGGGGCGTCAACTATTTTGACATCAACGACAAGGGTCATGCAACCGTCGCTCCCATGAAGGACAAGGGTGCAGAAATTGACCTTTACGACCTGGTGCAGGAACTGTCTATCCGCGACGTTTCTACCCCCATGCTCCTGCGTTTTCCGGATATTCTGGACAGCCGCATTGAAAAGCTGAACGAATGCTTTAACAACGCCCGCAAGGAATATGGCTTCGAAGGCACTTACTACGGCATGTTCCCCATCAAGGTGAACCAGCAGCGCGCCGTGCTTGAAGAAGTGGTCCGTCATGGCAAGAAGTTCAACATCGGTCTGGAAGCAGGTTCCAAGCCGGAACTTCACGCAGTACTTGCCAACATGGATAATCCGGACGCCCTGATTATCTGTAACGGCTACAAGGACGAAGACTTTATCGAACTGGCTCTCCTTGCACAGAAGATGGGCAAGAAGATCTTCATCGTGGTTGAAAAGATGAACGAGCTCCACCTGGTGGTGGAACTGTCTCGCAGAATCGGCATTCGCCCCAACATTGGTGTTCGCATTAAGCTGGCTAGCTCCGGTAGCGGCAAGTGGGAAGAATCCGGTGGATACCACAGCAAGTTCGGTCTCAACAGTTCTGAGCTCCTGGAAGCCTTGGACTACATCAAGGAAGAAGGAATGGAAGACTGCCTGAAGCTGATCCATTTCCACCTGGGTAGCCAGATTACCAACATTCGCCACATCAAGAGCGGCCTTCGCGAAGTGTCTCAGTTCTACGTGCAGATTCGCAAGATGGGCATGGGCCTTGAATTTGTGGACGTTGGCGGTGGCCTTGGTGTGGACTACGATGGAACCCGCAGTTCCAACGCAAGTTCCGTAAACTACTCTATCCAGGAATACGCCAACGACGTTGTGTACGCTTTGTACGAAGCCTGTCGCGATGCAAATCTGCCTCACCCCAACGTGATTGCAGAATCCGGCCGTGCGTTGACCGCTCATCACTCCGTGCTGGTGTTCAACATTCTGGAAACTGCTGGCCAGGCATTCTTCGACGAAGAAGAACATGAAATCGCCGCAGATGCACCGGACGCACTGAAGGACTTGTACAGCATCTATAAGGGTCTTACCCCCAAGAACCTGCTGGAAAGCTGGCATGATGCCATGCAGCTGAACGACGACGTGCTGAGTGGCTTCAAGGTAGGCGATTACGACCTGCCCACCCGCGCTATGTCTGAACGTCTGTTCTGGAGCATCGCTCGTGAAGTGAACCAGATTGCAAGCGACCTGCGCCATCCGCCTTATGAACTGGAAGAACTGCCCCGCCTGCTGGCTGAAAAGTACTTCGGTAACTTCAGCTTGTTCCAGAGCCTGCCGGACAGCTGGGCTATTGACCAGATTTTCCCGGTGATGCCTATCCAGCGTTTGAACGAAGAACCTACGGTTGAAACTACCATTCAGGACGTGACTTGCGACTCTGATGGTAAGATTGGCATGTTCGTTCGCGGTGGCGATGTGAGCCGCACTCTTCCGCTGCACAAGCTGAAGAAGGACGAACCTTACTACATCGCAGTTTACCTGGTGGGTGCCTATCAGGAAATTCTCGGTGACTTGCACAACCTCTTCGGCGACACCAACGCAGTCCATATTGTTTGCGACAATAAGGGCGGCTACGAGATCGATAAGGTCATCGACGGTGAATCCGTGGAAGACGTGCTGGACTACGTGAACTTCAGCGACAAGGCTCTCGTGAAGACCATGGAAAACTGGGTGACCGGTTCCGTGAAGGAAGGAAAGATTACCGTGAAGGAAGGTAAGGAATTCCTGAACATCTACCGTTCCGGTCTTTACGGATATACCTATTTGGAGCAGTAGGTTCCTCGACTTCGCTCGGAATGACATGATGATTGCCATTCCATTTTAGAATATGGAAAGTCCCGTCTTATGACGGGACTTTCTTTATTTTCAGTCCAAATGGATTATATTAGAATTGATGGAAATTAAACAAATCATTAAGCGATTGCTTCACGGCTCTGATTAGGCAAGTCCTTTTCTGTAAATTCATGCGCAAAAAGCGGATTTTCCCATCTCCTTCTCGGTTAAGTAAGCTTTATCTTCCATCCATTCATC